>DATFML010000477.1:0-9835 GCA_035266965.1 Gammaproteobacteria bacterium | reverse complement strand
TACCGTCAGGCCGATCAGCCCTGCACGGTCTCCCGGCTCGACGAGCACCGTTGCAGGGTGGTGTTCGATCAGCCCCAGCGCGCCGTGACGCCCGGCCAGGCCGTGGTGTTCTACGCCGGCGACGAATGTCTGGGTGGCGCCACCATCGAACAAGCCCTCGACGCAGGCGGTGAGACATGAGCCGGACCCTGAGCGATCGCTGCCTGGCGTTGGCCGGCGTGTTCCAGGCCACCGAACTGGTCCGGCAGGTGGCCCGCCAGGGGCAGGCCGACCCGCAGGCAGTGGAAGCCACCCTCGGCAGCCTGTTCTACATCGATGCCGACAGTGTGGCCGAGGTCTACGGCGGGATCGACGGTGTGCGCCTCGGATTGCAGACCCTGCGGGTCCAGCTGACCAACCCACGCTCCTCCGAGGGACTGGAAGTGACCCGCTATGCCGTCACTTTGCTGCAACTGGAAAGACGCCTGCTCAGGCGCCGCGAACTGCTGGAAGCATTGCGTGCCGGCATCGAGCGCATCAGCGTCCAGGTGAGCTATTTTTCCCGCACCCACGACACCGTGATCGCCGCACTGGCCGACCTGTACCGCAATACCATCAGCACACTGACGCCGCGCGTCATCGTGCACGGGGAGCCGGCCTTCCTGGAGGATACCGGCCGGGCACGACTGATCCGGGCCCTGCTGCTGGCCGGGGTGCGCTCCGCCGTACTCTGGCGGCAATCGGGGGGCGGACGTTGGAATCTGCTGTTCGGGCGTGCCAAGCTGCTGGCAGCCGCGGAACAGCTGCTGGCGGGAGCCAGTCCGTCCTAGGAGCCTCTAGGGCGGACGCATCCGGCCGTTTCAGGCCCGCGCCGGCCGTCGGGCCGCTCCCCCGCGACCCGAGGTCTATCAAGCACGAGCCAAATCGCCCATAATTAAGGGCTTGCCTGATGCACGGATTCCAGGAGCCAGCATGAACGACAGCTTTTCAGCCCGCGGCACACTGGCGGTCGGCGACCGTCAATACCAGATCTTCCGCCTGAGCGCCCTTGCCGGGCAATCCAGGGTCGCACGCCTGCCCTACTCCCTGAAGATTCTGCTGGAGAACCTGCTGCGCCACGAAGACGGCCGCACCGTCACCGGCAGCGACATCGAGGCGCTCGTCAACTGGGATCCCCAGGCCGAACCCAGCAGGGAAATCGCCTTTCGCCCGGCCCGCGTGCTGATGCAGGACTTCACCGGCGTGCCGGCGGTGGTGGACCTGGCCGCCATGCGTGATGCCATGGGCCACCTGGGGGGCGACCCGCAGCGCATCAACCCGCTGCAGCCCGCCGAGCTGGTCATCGATCACTCCGTGCAGGTGGACCGCTTCGGCAGCGCCGATGCCCTGGACATCAACGCCACCCTGGAATACGAGCGCAACCGGGAACGCTACAGCTTCCTGAAATGGGGGCAGAAGGCCTTCTCCAACTTCACGGTGGTACCGCCCGACACCGGCATCGTGCATCAGGTGAACCTGGAGTATCTCGCCCGTGTGGTGTTCGCCAGGGACAGCGACAGCATGCCGCAGGCCTATCCGGACACCCTGGTGGGCACCGATTCCCATACCACCATGATCAACGGCCTGGGTGTGCTGGGTTGGGGCGTGGGAGGTATCGAAGCGGAAGCGGCCATGCTGGGCCAGCCGATTTCCATGCTGATTCCCCAGGTGGTGGGCTTCAAGCTGTCGGGAACGCTGCCGGAAGGCGCCACCGCCACGGATCTGGTGCTCACGGTCGTGCAGATGCTGCGCGCCAAGGGCGTGGTGGGCAAGTTCGTGGAGTTCCACGGGCCGGGCCTGGATCACCTGCCCCTGGCCGACCGGGCCACCATCGCCAACATGGCACCCGAATACGGCGCCACCTGCGGCATCTTCCCCGTGGACGAGGAGACCCTGCACTACCTGCGACTGACCGGACGCAACGAAGAACAGGTGGCATTGGCCGAAGCCTACGCCCGGGAACAGGGCATGTTTCGCACGGCGGATGCCCCGGAAGCGGTCTACTCCGACACCCTGGAGCTGGACCTCGGCACCGTCGAACCCAGCCTTGCCGGTCCCAAGCGTCCCCAGGACCGCGTCGCTCTGCGCGGGGCGAAGCAGTCCGTGCGCGTCGCCCTCGACAGGATCCTGCACGAGCGCGGCCTCGCCGCGGAACGCACCGAGGAGGTGTCCCGCTTTGCGGATGAAGGCGGCCACACCGCCGTCGGCGTGGAACAGCAGGGCGCCCACCGGGGCCGGGTCCGGGTGCAGGCCAATGGCGAGGGTTTCTACCTGGACGACGGCATGGTGGTGATCGCCGCCATCACCTCATGCACCAATACGTCGAACCCGTCGGTCATGCTGGGCGCCGGCCTGGTGGCCAAGAAGGCCGTGGAACGGGGCTTGACCGTCAAGCCCTGGGTGAAGACGTCGCTGGCACCGGGCTCCAGAGTGGTGACCGAATACCTGCAGCAGGCCGGCCTGGTGGAGCCCCTGCAGGCGCTGGGTTTCCACACCGTGGGCTATGGCTGCACCACCTGTATCGGCAATTCGGGGCCGCTGCCGGAAAGAATCAGCGAGGCGATCCGCGCCGACGATCTGGTGGTGTGCTCGGTGCTGTCGGGCAATCGCAATTTCGAAGGGCGTATCCACTCCGAAGTGCATATGAACTACCTGGCCTCCCCGCCCCTGGTGGTGGCCTACGCCATTGCCGGACGCATGGACGTGGATCTGTTCAACGAACCGCTGGGCACCGACGGCGATGGCCGGGCGGTTTACCTCAAGGACATCTGGCCCACCCAGCATGAGATCCAGAGCGCGGTTGCTACCAGCGTGACCGCCGCCGGCTTTCGCAAGGCCTATACCGACGTGTACGCCGGGGAGACCCGTTGGAGCGAATTGGCCTCGCCCACCGGCGGCCTGTTCGCCTGGGACGCGTCCTCCACCTATGTGAAAAATCCGCCCTACTTCGAAAACATGACCATGGACGTGGACAGCCTGTCCGATATTCGCGGCGCCCGCGTCCTCGGACTGCTCGGCGACTCGGTGACCACCGACCATATCTCGCCGGCCGGCGCCATCAAACCCGACAGCCCGGCGGGCAAGTACCTGATCGCCCATGGGGTCAAACCGGCGGACTTCAACTCCTACGGCTCGCGCCGCGGCAACCACGAAGTCATGATGCGGGGCACCTTCGCCAACGTCCGCCTGCGCAATCTGCTGGCTCCGGGCACCGAAGGGGGCATGACCCTGCACCTGCCCGAAGGCAGCCGGATGTCCATCTACGATGCCGCCATGAAATACCGCGAGGAAGGCACCCCCCTGATCGTCATCGCAGGACGGGAATACGGCTCCGGCTCCTCCCGGGACTGGGCCGCCAAGGGTCCGCGCCTGCTGGGCATCCGTGCGGTCATCGCCCAGAGCTACGAACGCATCCACCGCTCCAACCTGGTGGGGATGGGCATCCTGCCGCTGCAGTTCGCCGACGGCGACAGCGCCCAGTCCCTGGGGCTGACCGGCCATGAGGTATTCAACATTGCCGGACTGGACGCGGGCCCGGCGGACACCGTGACGGTGGAGGTGATGGACGATGCCGGCGGCACCCGCTCCTTCCAGACCCGCGTGCGTATCGATACCCCCCAGGAATGGGAGTACTACCGCCATGGCGGCATCCTTCAATACGTGCTGCGCCAGCTCGCGGCCTGACCCTCCCCAGTGGCCGACGCAGAGGACAACGAGAACGCTATGGACCTGACATCCCTGACCGCCATCTCGCCCGTGGACGGGCGCTACGGCAGCAAGACCGAGGCGCTGCGCCCCATATTCAGCGAGTACGGACTCATCCGGCATCGGGTGCTGGTGGAAATCCGCTGGCTGCAGGCGCTGGCCGCCCATCCGTCCATCGCCGAAGTGCCGGAGTTCAGCAGCCACGCCAATCAGATCCTGAACGGCATCATCGAGAATTTCGACGAGCAGGACGCCCAGCGGGTCAAGAACGTCGAGAGCACCACCAATCACGATGTCAAAGCGGTGGAATATTTTCTGAAGGAAAAGCTGACCGGCAACCCCGAACTGGAGGCAGTGAGCGAATTCGTGCATTTCGCCTGCACCTCGGAAGACATCAACAACCTGGCCTACGCCCTCATGCTGCGCGAAGCCCGCAGCCAGGCGGTGCTGCCGATGATGGACGAGCTGATCAACGCCGTCGCCGACCTGGCGCACCGCTATGCCGACCTGCCCATGCTGTCCCGTACTCACGGCCAGCCCGCGTCGCCCACCACGCTGGGCAAGGAGGTCGCCAATGTGGTCTACCGGCTGCGCCGCCAGCGTGAGCTGCTGATCGAGGTACCCCTGCTCGGCAAGATCAACGGCGCCGTGGGCAACTACAACGCCCACCTGGTGGCCTATCCGGAGGTGAACTGGCCGGAGCTCGCCCGCGGCTTCATCCACGATCTGGGTCTGGACTGGAACCCCTACACGACCCAGATCGAGCCCCACGACTACGTTGCGGAGCTGTTCGACGCCGTATCGCGATTCAATACCGTGTTGCTCGGCTTTTCCCGCGACGTCTGGGGCTACATCTCGCTGGGGTATTTCAAGCAGCGCACGGTGGCCGGCGAGGTGGGTTCCTCAACCATGCCCCATAAGGTCAACCCCATCGACTTCGAAAATGCCGAGGGCAACCTCGGGTTGGCCAACGCCACCTTCGGGCACCTTTCCGCCAAGCTGGCTGTCTCCCGCTGGCAGCGGGACCTGAGTGACTCAACGGTACTGCGCAACCTGGGCGTGGGCATCGCCCACAGCGTGATCGCCTACGGTTCCTGCCTGAAGGGCATCGGCAAACTGGAAGCCGACCCCGATCGGCTGCAGACCGACCTGGACGCCAACTGGGCGGTGCTCGCCGAGGCGGTGCAGACCGTCATGCGCCGCTACGGAGTCGAGAAACCCTACGAAAAACTGAAGGAGCTGACCCGCGGCCACGCAGTGGATGCGGACACCATGAAGAGCTTCATCGCCGGACTCGAGCTGCCGGAGGAGGTCAAGCAGACGCTGCAGGCCCTCACACCCCGCACTTACATAGGCAATGCGCCCGAGCAGGCGCGCGGGGTCTGACGGGAGGCGACGTTGTCCGCTCGGACAAGCCCACGCGGCGGGAGCGCGCGCGATCCCTCAGTGGACCGGGATCGCCGCGCAGCCGCGGGTCGTCCCACAAGCCCGACCTTCAGCATCATGCCAGGGGAACAGCGCCCCGCCCGGCTCCGGGATCGTCCCGGCCCACTCACCTGGACATCACGGACCATCGACGGCACCATGAGTCAAAGGCTCCAGCGCTTCACGCCGGCGCCCTCGGACCGGAAGCATGACCGCCACCGCGACCACCACCCATGCGTTCCATGTCCGCCTGGCGGACTGGGCTCAGGACCGTGCACAGCTGCAGGCGGTTCGCGAGGCGGTATTCGTACGCGAACAGAACATTCCAGCCGAATTGGAATGGGACGAAGCGGTGGACCGCACCTGCATCCACGTGCTCGCCCTCGATCACGCCAACCGGCCCATCGGCACCGCGCGTCTCAAGCCCGACGGCCAGATCGGTCGCATGGCAGTGCTCGCTCCCTGGCGCCGTCGCGGGGTCGGCCGCACACTGCTCGACGCGCTGCTGGCGGTGGCAAGGGAGCATCGCATCGACGCCCTCTGGCTCAACGCCCAGGCGCACACCATGGGGTTTTACATCCAACTGGGCTTTCGACCCACGGGTGAACCGTTCCACGAGGCGGGCATCGTCCACCGACGGATGATCCACACCGCCGCTACAGCTGAGGACCCACCGACGCATGCTCGAGCATGACGCGCCCCAACCGGCGCCGCACCAGGGCGCCCCGGATTTCAGCCGCCGGGTGCTGGCGGAATCCGACCAGTCGCTCCCGCTGGCAGGCAGCGCCGACAACCGGGAAGCAGCCCTTTCTCTGGTAACCCAGGCACGCCGGACGCTGGACATCTTCACCCAGGATCTGGAACCGATGGTTTACGACCACCAGCCGGTGCTCGATGCGGTGCGCCAGCTCGCCCTGCGCAGCCGCCACAGTCGCATACGGGTGCTGGTCAAGGACAGCCACCGGGCGGTCAAGGACGGCCATCGGCTGGTGGAGCTGGCGCGCCATCTCAGCAGCTTCATTGAAATCCGCAAGGCCCACGAGGACGCCAGAGACGCTGCCGAAGCCTTTCTGATCGCCGACGGCATCGGTACGTTGCACCGCACGTTGGCGAGCCGCTTTGAAGGCACCGTGAACTTCCGCGCACCCCTGCACGCCCGCCGGCTGGCGCAGTGGTTCACGGAGGTCTGGGAACGCAGTGCGCCGGACCCCGAGTTGCGCAGACTGCACCTATGACGGAAAACGCGTTCCCGATGCGTCCGCTGTTCGCACTGTTGGTCCTGCTGCTGTGCTGCCTGCCGGCGTTCCCCGGACAGGCGGATCCGACACTGCACGTCATAGAACTCCACCACCGCACCGCCGCCGAAATCATTCCCATTCTGCGTCCGCTGCTGTCCGAAGACGAGGCCATGACCGGGACCGGCTATCAACTCATCGTGCGCGCCACGCCGACGCGCCTGAAGTCCCTGCAGACCGTCATCCGGCAACTGGACAAGGCGCCCCAACAGTTACGCATCACCGTCAGGCGGGCAACCCGCTCCCAGATGGAGTCCTGGGGTCTGGTCGCAGGGGGCGGGGCCCAGGCGGGCAACGTTCGCATCTACAGCACCGATCAGGCGGGGGGACCCGGCCTGACCGTCTCCCGGCAGGATGCCCACGGGAAGGTTCACACCCGCGTGTTCGGCACCGAAGCGAAGGGCGACGGCAACGACGTCCAGCAGCTGCGGGTGACCGAGGGCCGACCCGCGTTCATCCAGTTCGGTCTGTCATTCCCGGTACCGGAGCAAACGCGGTCCTGGGTGAACGGAAAGCCGGTCGTGCAGGACGGGCTGACCTACAAGGACATCGGCTCCGGCTTCTATGCGCTCGCGCGCCTGCACGGAACCCGGGTCACCCTGGACATCAGCCCCCGCAAGCAGGCGCTCGCACCGCGGGGCGCCGGCATGATCACCCACCAGGCGCTGACCACCACCGTGTCGGGCAAAGTGGGCCAGTGGCTGGACCTGGGCGGCGCCTCGGATGCCACCCAACAGCAGGACTCGGGCACCGTCTACCGCACCGAGAACCGGGACCGGCGCCGTGCCCATGTCTGGGTGAAGGTGGATGTCCTGAAATAGAGGGGGCCCTACGCCCGCGCCGGCACGGGTTCCGGCGGTCGAGTCCCGTGTACTGCGCTGCCCGCCCATCGCGGGCGTCGATCCCACCCGCCCCTGTATCGGCGGGCAGGCGGGCTCCGCACAACCGGCCGCCACCCGGATCAAATGTTGCTTTAGATCATGTTCGGCACCCGGGACCGTGGCTATGATGGCATTTGAATGACGCAGGCCTGCCATGGGATTGCGTCGCCCCGACCACGCATCGGCAACCTGGGACATCGGGACAATGAGTCTGCCGGAGGACAGCCGCAGTCCGGACACCGCCATCACCGCCGTGCTGCTTGCGGAACGCGACACTCAACTGGCCATAGAAGCCTGCCAGCGGGAAGCCGAGTTGCTGCTGCAGGCGGCGCGTGCCAAGGCCGCCGGTATCCACGAACGGGCGGACGCCCGCATGACCCGCACCCATCTGCGCTGCACGCGGGGTCTGCACAAGGCCATCGACCGGCTGGTCGTCGAGCAACACGGCATATTGACCAGCGACAGCCGCCGGGTCGCGCTGACCGATGAAGAGCTGGATGCGGTCGCAACGCGACTGGCGGCGGTGTTGACCGGCGGACCGGCGGCCGACGGAGAGCCTTCCCGATGAGCGCGTCGGTGGATTTCGCCTATGCACAGGCGCGTCTGCAGGCCCGCCATGGGCGCCGTCCCAGCGAAGCGGACTGGCGGCGCCTGGACGCCATCCGCGACCCGTCCCACTACCTGCAGACCGCCCGCACCACCGCCCTGCGGCCATGGGTGCTGGGACTGGGTCCCCAGGTTCCGGTGCACGAAATGGCGGCCCAGCTGCGTCGTCACTTCCGGGGTTACGTGGAAGAGACCGCCCGGTGGCAGCCCGCGCCGTGGCGTCCGGCGGTGGTGTGGGTGGCGGAGCTTCCCATGCTGCCGCTGCTGAGGGAACTGTTGACCGCCGACCGCCTGCCCGCGTGGATCCGGGCCGACCCCCGCCTGCAGGAGGTCGTTCAAGACTCTCGCGAAGCACGGCGCGCCGCTCTGGAACGCACGCGCTGGTCGCCGTTGCTTACCGCCTGGACCCAGGACCGCCCGCTGCGGGCTGGCTGGCTGACCCATTGGCGCACCCTGTGGCCCGCCGAAACGGGCATCCACAGGGATGCGCTGGCGCAGTTGCAGCACCGCGTCCAGGCCCATATCGACTGGATGGCAAGCGCTTCCGCCGACAAGGGCGTCGCGGCCCGGGAGGCGCTCGCACGGGTGCTGCTGCGCCTGTTCCGGCGCTACGACCGGCAACCGGCGGCCACCTTCGCCCATTTGGGCCTGATCGCTCTGGACCTGGAACGGCTGCGGGGCGAAGTGGCCGAGCGGCTGCTGTTCAAGGGCGCGGAGGCGGCCTGATGGCCCTGCGACCGACGCCGGCACGATGGTTCGAGGCCCTGCTGGCCCGGGACGATCTCGCCCTGGGCCTGGAAGCCCTGGCCCGCACCGGCCGCGTGCAACTGGAGAGTGCGGTCACCCTGCCGGGCATCAGCGAGACCAGCCCCGATCTGGAAGCACAACTGGACCGCTTCCACGGCCTGGAGCGACGCTACCATCCCTACTGGCCCCGCGAACCGGTACGCCCGTCGGCCACCCCGGGGCGCCCTGCCCGCACCATTGCCCGGGCACTGGAGCGTCTGGACGCCTGGGAACGTGCCATGGGAACGACCATCGAGCGCCTGGAGCAGGCTCAGGCGGAATACACCGATCTGCAGCGTCTGCGTGATCTGGTTGCCGCCATGGGCGGCGGCGGGCTGGAGATGGGCGCGCTCCACACCATGGGTCCGACCCTCGGCTTTGCCGCCTATCTGCTGCCCCCCACCGCCAGGACACCGCAAATACCGCCCTGCGTGATTCCCTGGTGGATCGAAGGCCCCAGGCACCGCTTCCTTCTGGCTGTGGGTCTGAAGGCGGCGCTGCCCCAGATCGAGCACGAAATGGGTGCGGTGCAGGGCCGCACGCTTCCCGTCCCCGCCTGGCTGACAGGCACCGCCCCGGAAGCGATACGGCGCCTGGACAGCCGCCTGCAGGCGCTGGATACCGAGCTCACCCAGCTGCGGGCGGCGATTGCGCGTTCGCAACAGGAACACGGTCTGCACGAAGTGCTCGGGGACGTGGCGCGGCTGGAGTGGTTTCTGGCCCAGGTGCGCTACTTTCCCGCCAGCGACAACCTGGCCTGGGTGCGGGGCTGGACCAGCGACCCCGACGGCGCCGGCCTGCAGCGGGCGATTCGCGACAGCGGCGCACGCGCCCTGGTGCACCTGGTGGAGCCGCCCCCCGACGCCCATGCGCCCATGGTGCTGCGCAACCCGCCCTGGGCCCGCGCCTTCGAGCTGTTTCCCCGTCTGCTGGGCATACCGGCCGGCTATGAGGCCGATCCCAGCCAACTGCTCGCCCTGGTGGCACCGCTGCTGTTCGGGTACATGTTCGGCGACGTGGGGCAGGGCCTGATACTGCTGACGGCAGGCCTGTTGCTGCGGAACCGCTATCCCTACATGGGACTGCTGGTGGCCGGCGGCGCCAGCGCCACCGTGTTCG
>DATFML010000476.1:0-2922 GCA_035266965.1 Gammaproteobacteria bacterium | reverse complement strand
GCCGCGTCGGCCGCTTTTCCGGTAATGCCCTTGTCGATCAGGTCCACCAGGAACAGATGATCGTCGGTGCCACCCGACACCACCTTGTACCCGCGCTCCATGATCACATCGACCATGGCACGGGCGTTGGCCAGCACCTGGGCCTGGTAGGTCTTGAACTCCGGTGCCAGCGCTTCCTTGAAGGCCACCGCCTTGGCGGCGATCACGTGCATGAGCGGGCCGCCCTGGGTGCCCGGGAATACCATGGAATTCAGCTTCTTTTCGATTTCCGGGTTGGACCGTGCGAGGATCAGGCCGCCGCGGGGGCCACGCAGGGTCTTGTGGGTGGTGGACGTGGTCACGTCCGCGATCTGCACCGGACTGGGATACAGGCCGGCGGCAATCAGGCCCGCCACATGGGCCATGTCCACGAACAGGTAGGCGCCCACCTCGTCGGCGATGTCGCGGAAACGCTGCCAGTCCATCACCCGGGAATAGGCCGAGAAGCCGGCCACGATCATCTTCGGCTTGTGTTCCCGCGCCAGGGCCGCGACCTGATCGTAGTCCACCACGCCGGTCTCCGGATCGATGCCGTATTGCACGGCATTGAACACCTTGCCGGAGAAATTCACCTTGGCGCCGTGGGTCAGGTGGCCGCCGTCGGCCAGGCTCATGCCCAGGATGGTGTCGCCCGGCGACAGCAGGGCGAAATAGACCGCGGCATTGGCCTGGGAGCCGGAATGGGGCTGCACGTTGGCATAGTCGGCGCCGAACAGTTCCTTGACCCGCTCGATGGCGAGACGCTCGGCGATGTCCACGAACTCGCAGCCGCCGTAGTAGCGCTTGCCCGGATAGCCTTCGGCATACTTGTTGGTCAACACCGAGCCCTGGGCCTCCATGACCCGCGGGCTGGCGTAATTCTCGGAGGCGATCAGTTCGATGTTCTCCTCCTGGCGCCGCTCCTCGGCCTGCATGGCGGCCCAGAGTTCGTCGTCGAAACCATCGATGGTCATGTCTTTGCTGAACATGCGCGTCCTCATGCACTTCTTTTCCCCGCCAGGGCAGGCCGGGATGGTGGGTCAGATTGCGAACGAATCCGGTATCATACCGGAATTGCAGGGGAGATGCATGAGCGTACCTGAGACGACGCCGTGATGGTGGGCAGGGCGCCGCCCCGCGCCCGGGGGAATGCTTAAGTGGTCTGTTCCACCAGCACTTCCACCACTGCCGTCCAGGCAAGGGCCAGATTGGTCCGGTCGTAGCCGCCTCCACCCATCGCCAGCAGGCGCCCGTGGCAACAGGAATCGGCCAGCGCGCACAGCCGGCGGGCCGCCAGGGCATGGGCTGCACTGGAATACCGCAAATGGGTAATGGGATCTCCCCCGAGGCTGTCGGCACCGCACTGAAATAGGATGAACTCCGGTGAACGCCGGCGGATGAAATCCTCCGCCTGCTCCCAGGCCATCCGGAAAGCCTTGTCGTCGGCGTCGGGGGGCATGGGCACATTGAGCTTGGTGCCGGCGGCCGGCCCCAGACCGGTTTCCCCCACGGCGCCGGTTCCCGGGTACAGGAACCGACCGTCCTCGTGCAGATCCGCGATGATCAGCTCCGGATCGTCGGCGAAGGCGTAGAACACGCCGTCGCCGTGGTGGGCATCGATGTCCACATAAGCGATACGGCGCACGCCGAACTGGCTGCGCAGGGTTTCCACCGCTACCCCGCAGTCATTGAACACGCAGAAGCCGGCGGCTCCGTCGCGCCGGGCATGATGAAGACCGGCAATGGGAACGAATGCCCGCCGGCAGCGTCCCTCCATGATCCGCTGCACCGCGTCCACGGTGGAGCCCACCACGGTGGCGGCCGCCTCGAAGACCCCGGGAAACGCTGGTGTATCACCCTCGTCCAGGAAGCCTTCGCCCGTTGCCGACTGACGCTTCACCTGCTCCACATAGGCATGGTGATGGAAGCGTTCGATGACATCCTGAGTGGCGCAAACCGGTTCGCAGACGCAGACCCGCTTGTCCAGTCCCAGCTCCACGGCACGCTTCCAGAACGCATCCATGCGGTCGGGCCCGAACGGGTGACCGTGCCCGAAACCATATCGGGCCAGTGCTTCACCGATGTATACGCATACGTCCAAGGTCAGCGCTCCCTTCTCGCGTTCCTTATAGAAATCGGTTGTGGCTCAAGCCAGCTTAGCATCGGCTCAGCACGTTGACATTGTCATGGATCGGCAACAGCAGCGCCCGGCATGGACGGTCCGTTCGCGAATGCGGGCTGGCCGCGGCCCAGAAGCCCGGCGATCGGGGTTGGAAAACGTCGTGGCCCTCAAGGATAATGACTGTTCTCGAACCGGACCATAGAAGCTCGCCATGGCGCAGTACGTATACACGATGAATCGGGTCAGCAAGGTGGTGCCGCCCAGGCGGACCATCCTGCAGGACATTTCCCTCTCCTTCTTTCCGGGCGCCAAGATCGGGGTGCTGGGCCTGAACGGCTCCGGCAAGTCGACCCTGCTGAAGATCATGGCCGGCCTGGACCGCGAATACGACGGTGAAGCACGCCCGCAAGCGGGGATTCATGTCGGTCACCTGCCCCAGGAACCGCAGCTCGATCCGGACAAGGACGTGCGGGGCAACGTCGAAGAAGGCATCGGGGAAACCAAGGCGCTGGTGGACCGTTTCAACGAAGTGAGCATGAAGTTCGCCGAGCCCCTGTCCGATGACGAAATGACGGCGCTTCTCGACGAGCAGGCCAAGTTGCAGGACGCCATCGACGCCGCCGGTGCCTGGGAACTGGACCGCAAGCTGGAAATCGCCGCCGATGCCCTGCGCCTGCCGCCCTGGGACGCGGACGTCACCAAGCTCTCGGGCGGCGAGCGCCGCCGCGTCGCCTTGTGCAAACTGCTTCTGTCCCAACCCGACATGCTGCTGCTGGACGAGC
>DATFML010000475.1:0-11415 GCA_035266965.1 Gammaproteobacteria bacterium | reverse complement strand
GCCGACGCTGCGCCCGGTGAGGTCTTGCTGAGCCTGCAGGGACTGCGGACCCACCTGGGAAGTGACCGACGGCCCGTACGCGCGGTCGACGATGTGAGCTTCGATATTCGCCGCGGCGAAACCTTTGCCCTGCTGGGCGAGTCCGGCTGCGGCAAATCCATGACCGCCCTGTCCATCATGCGCCTGCTGCCCGAGCCGGGCGGGCGCATCGACGGCGGATATATCATGCTGGACGGGCAGGACCTGCTGGCCCTGCCGGAGGTGGCCATGCGGGATGTGCGGGGCGGACGGATCGGCATGATCTTCCAGGAGCCCATGACGTCCCTGAACCCGGTGCTCACCGTGGGCCGGCAGATCGACGAGAGCGTGCGCCGGCACCGCGGTCTGCGCGGGGCGGCGGCACGTCGGCGGGTCATTGAGCTTCTGGAGGCGGTGGGGATCCCCGATCCCGCCATGCGCTACGGCGAGTATCCCCATCAGCTGTCCGGCGGCATGAAGCAGCGTGTCATGATCGCCATTGCCCTGGCAGGGGATCCGGACCTGCTGATCGCCGACGAGCCCACCACCGCTCTGGATGTGACCATCCAGGCTGAAGTGCTGGCGCTGTTGGGCCGGCTGCAGCAGCAGATGGGCATGGCGGTGCTGCTCATTACCCACGATCTGGGCGTGGTGGCCCAGATGGCGGACCGGATCGCCGTCATGTATGCCGGCCAGATCGTGGAGTTGGCGGACCGCGAAGGTTTCTTCAAGGCGCCGCGCCACCCGTACAGCCGCAAGCTGTTCGAGTCCGTACCCGATATGAGCAAGCGGGACCAACCTCTGCGGGTCATTCCGGGCAACGTCCCCACCCTGGACCGCGAGTTCCAGGGCTGCCGGTTCGCGGCGCGCTGCGATCGGGGCTGGGACACCTGCGACACGGTGGTGCCGCGGTGGATAGAGACCCGTACGGGGCAGGGCGTGCGCTGTCACCTGGCCGAGGCGAAGCACGCCGAGCGGGCCGAACGGGAACCGGAACCTTCCGCAGCGGCGTCCACTGCGCCGCGGCAGAGGACCGCAACGGAGGCGCTGCTGGATGTACAGGACCTCAAGGTTCACTTTCCCATCCAAAAGGGCGTGTTCAAACGGGTGGTGGGCCATGTGTACGCCGTGGATGGCGTGTCCCTGGCCATCGGGCGCGCCCGCACGGTGGCCCTGGTGGGAGAATCGGGCTGCGGCAAGACCACGGTGGGCAAGGCCATTCTGCAGCTGACCCGGCCCACGGCCGGAAGCGTCCGCTTCCGCAATGTGGAGCTGACGCGCCTGCGGGGGCGCGCGCTGCGCAATCAGCGCAGGGATTTTCAGATCATCTTTCAGGATCCGTTCTCGTCCATGAATCCCCGTATGCGCGTCGGCGACATCATCGAGGAGGGCATGCTGGCCCAGAAGGTGGTGCGCTCGCCCGCCGAGCGCCGTGCGCGGGTGGAGGAGCTGCTGGGACAGGTGGGTCTGCTGCCGGAGCATCGCGGGCGCTACCCCCACGAGTTCTCCGGGGGGCAGCGCCAGCGAATCTGCATCGCCCGGGCATTGGCGGTCAATCCCAAGCTGCTGATCTGCGACGAGCCGACCAGCGCCCTGGATGTGTCGGTGCAGGCCCAGATACTCAACCTGTTGCGTGGCCTGCAGGACCAGCTGGGGCTGGCGTATCTGTTCATCACCCACGACCTGTCGGTGGTGGGGTACCTCGCCGACGAGGTGGCGGTCATGTATCTGGGCCGTATCGTGGAGCACGGCACGGTGCGCCAGGTGCTGGAGCAGCCCCTGCACCCCTATACAAGGGCGCTGTTGTCCGCCGTGCCGGATGTGGAGCCCGACAGCGGGCGGCAGGTGATCCGCCTGCAGGGCGATCTGCCTTCGCCGGCGGCGCCGCCCCGCGGGTGCCATTTTCACCCGCGCTGTCCCGACGCCATGGCCGTGTGCCGGGAGCGCTATCCGGGGCGTACCGACCGGGACGGGCGCAGCGTGCACTGCTTCCTCTACGGGGACTCCTCGAGCCACTGATCCGGTGGGGTTAATCCGGACCCGGCAGGTGGTAAACTGCTGGTTTTTCGGTTTGCCCCCGACGGCAGAATAGAAGGAGACCCATGAGCATCCAGTCCTTTCACCCGCCGGTGCGTACCCTGATGGGTCCCGGCCCCTCGGACGTCAATCCCCGTATTCTGGAGGCCATGGCGCGGCCCACCATCGGGCACCTGGACCCCAGGTTCGTTGCCATGATGGATGAGCTCAAGGAGCTGATGCGCTACGCCTTCCAGACCGAAAACACCCTCACCATGCCGGTCTCCGCTCCCGGTTCCGCGGGTATGGAGACCTGTTTCGTGAACCTGGTGGAAGCGGGCGACAAGGTGGTGGTATGCCAGAACGGGGTGTTCGGCGGGCGCATGAAGGAGAATGTCGAGCGCTGCGGCGCCACCGCGGTGATGGTGGAGGACTCCTGGGGCAGCGCCGTGGACCCCGACAAGGTGGAGGACACGCTCAAGGCCCATCCGGATGCCAAGATCCTCGCTTTCGTCCATGCGGAGACGTCCACCGGCGCCCAGTCGGATGCCAAGGCTTTGTGCGAGGTGGCCCAGCGCCACGACTGTCTGACCATCGTGGATACGGTGACGTCCCTGGGCGGCACCCCCGTGCTGGTGGACGAATGGGGCGCCGATGCCGTGTATTCGGGGTCCCAGAAATGTCTTTCCTGCGTGCCGGGGCTGTCGCCGGTGACCTTCAGCGAGCGTGCCATGGAGGTGGTCCAGAACCGGCGTACCAAAGTGCAGAGCTGGTTCCTGGACCTCAGCCTGGTCCTTGGTTACTGGGGCGGCGGCGGCAAGCGTGCCTACCACCATACGGCCCCGATCAACACCCTGTACGCGCTGCACGAGGCGCTGGTACTGGTGCGGGAAGAGGGCATTGAAAACGCCTGGGCCCGGCATCGCGCCAACCATGAGGCCCTGCGTGCCGGCATCGAGGCGATGGGACTGGCCTTCGTGGTCCGCCCCGAGGAACGCCTCCCGCAGCTCAATGCCGTGACCATCCCCGAGGGGGTGGACGACGCGGCGGTGCGCAGCCAACTCCTCGAAGAGTACAGCCTGGAGATCGGCGCGGGGCTGGGCACCATGGCCGGCAAGATCTGGCGCATCGGACTGATGGGCTACGCCAGCAACCGGCGCAATGTGCTGCTGTGTCTGGGCGCACTGGACGCGGTGCTGGCCGGCATGGGGGCACCTATCGAGTCAGGACAGGCCGTGGCGGCCGCCCGCGCGGCCTACGCGGCACAGGGGGCGAAGCGCTGAGCACCGGCGGTCTGCCCCCCCGGGCCCTTGCTGCGGGTCGCGTCGCCGTGCGGCTATGGCTGCCGGCGGCGCGACATCCCGTAGTGCAGAATAACGTCGGGGTAGGGTGACAGGCGGGCGGCCGGCGCCCGCTGCCGGCTCGTTCAGCTGTTGTCGGCCTGGCGGGTGACGTCCACGAACACCTTCAGTTCCTGCCCGGGCTGCAGGTACTCGTGCTTGTGCAGATCGTTCCAGCGGCGTAGCTCGTTCACGCTGACCCGAAAGCGCTGGGAGATCGCGGACAGGGAATCGCCGCGGTGAACCGTGTAGTGCACGGCCTGCACGATCGGCGAGGGCAGGCTGTCGCCGGTTGCGCTGGCAGTGCGCTCCAGGCGGTGGCCGCCACCCGTATGGGGCCACAGCACCAGTTTCTGGCCGATGTGCAGTGCATCCCGCTTGGCCAGTCCGTTCCACGCAGCCAGCTGGCCGACGTTGACGTTATAGCGATGGGCGATAACCCAGAGGCTGTCGCCCCGTCGGACCGTGTAGTGGACCCTGTGGATTCCGGTATGTGTCGCTGACGCCGTGGCGCGGGCGGCGCGTCGGCGATGGTGATGCTTGGTGGCGCCGGGCCGTACCACCAACTTCTCGCCTATGTGCAGGGGGTCCCGCTTGGCCAGTCCGTTCCATTCGGCCAGTTGATGGACGCCGACGTGGTAGCGCTGAGCGATGACCCACAGACTGTCGCCTTTGCGAACCGTGTAATGACCGTTGTGAGTGCGCACGCGCGCCGGCTCGGCGGCGTGGGCGGTGCGCGTGTAGCTTCCGCCGGACCGCAGCCACAGCACCAGCTTCTGGCCGATGTGCAGGGCATCGCGCGTGGCCATGCCGTTCCAGCGGGCCAGCTCGCGGACGCCCACGTGATACCGGCGCGCAATGACCCACAGGCTGTCGCCGCTGCGCACGGTGTAGTGCACCTTACGTCCGTGGCGCAGTCGCGCCTGCGCATGAAGCTGGCGTTCGATCTCGCTGAAGGCGTACTTGTCCAGCCGGCGACTCGCTACCGGAATAAGCAGGTGGTGGCCGGCCCGAATCAGATTGCCGTGCAGCTTGTTGACCTTGCGCAGCAACGCGACGGTGGTGTGATAGTGCTGAGCGATGCCACCGAGCGTTTCTCCCTGATGGACCTTGTGCCGCCGCCACCGCATGCGCTCGTTCTTGGGCAGCTTCGCCAGTCTTGTCTCGAAACGTTCGGCGGCGTCGATGGGCAGCACCAGCCGATGCGGGCCGTTGGGGGCCGTGGCCCAGCGATTGAAGCCCGGGTTCAGATGGTAAAGCTTCTTGAGGGAGATGCCGGCGAGCTTCGCGGCCAGGCCCAGGTCGATCTGACCACCGGTATGCACGGTAGTCAGATAGGGAGCGTCATTGATCTGCTCGAGCTGTACCCCGTACTTTTTGGGCTTCTCGACGACCTCACGCAACGCCAGCAGCTTGGGTACGTAGTTGCGCGTTTCCCTGGGCAGGTCCAGATGCCAGAAGTCGGTGGGACGCCCCCGTCGTTCGTTGCGGCGGATGGCGTTGAGGACCGTACCTTCCCCTGAATTGTAGGCGGCCAGCGCCAGCAGCCAGTCGTTGTTGCAGTCGTCGTGCAGCTGCTGGAGATAATCCAGGGCGGCCTTGGTCGACTGGATGACATCGCGGCGGCCGTCGTACCACCAGTCCTGCTTGAGTCCGAAGCGCCGTCCGGTGGAGGGTATGAACTGCCACAGACCGGCGGCCCGCACATGGGAATAGGCGAATGGGCGGAACGCGCTTTCGACCACCGGCAGCAGGGCGATTTCGGTGGGCATATGACGTTTCTGCACCTGCTTGAGAATGTAGTGCAGGTACGGGCGGGCGCGTTCGAACACACGGTCCAGGTATTTCTGGTGATGGGCATACCACCTGAGCTGGGCAGCGATGCGCGGATGGTTGGTGGTGTCGAGGCGGAAGCCGGCCCGCATGGCAACCCACAAGTCCTCATCCTGGTCTGCGCTCTGGCCGTTGTCGGACTGGGCGGCCGGTGTAGCGCTATCGGCGGAGGCGGCTTGTGCGTGCGGCTCGGAACCGTGCGCCGCCGTGGGGCCGGTTGTGGAGTCCGCGGCGGGTGTCGATGTGCCGACGGGTGTCGGTGTGCCGGCGGCCGTGGCCCCGGTGTTGGTCGGGGGGGCGACCGGCGCGGGTGGCGTCGTGTTGGCGGTGGTCGGCTCGGAGCCGGAATGGATCGGTCCCCGTCGCCACGGGGAATCGGCGCACCCGTACAGGAGCAATGCGATGCCGGCCAGTATCAACAGGTCGCGCAGTGGCATCGCTCTAAAGTAAATTCTGCGGACTGCGAGGCGGACAGGAGAGCGGTGCGGAATGCCCGCGCTGCATACCCGCGAAGCACGGGTCGGTGCACGTGTAGGCCGAGCTAGGGTCTTGTGCGCAGGCATCATTGAGTATCATCCGTATTATGCTGACAGTCGGCAGGGCGCGGGTCAACCTTTAATGAGCGCCCGCCGTCGGCAGGTTATGGCCAAGTGAGGTATCATCACTTGCTTATGGACTCGGTACACAGGGCCACGCTCCCGGATTCGCTGCCCCGGCGCCTGCGGGAATGGTATTCGCAGCCCCTGGGTCGTCTGCTGGGTATTGCCGAAGCACAGGCGCTCGACGAATTGCTGCCCACACTGTTCGGCTATCACCTCGTGGTGGTCGATCCGCCCTGGCAGGACGATGTGCTCTGCGCGAGCCGGATTCCACATCATGTATTCATGCGCCGCGATGCCGGTGCTCCCGCCGGCCTGCGCGCTGTGGCCGATGCGTTGCCCCTGGCGACCGACAGTCTGGACATGCTGATATTGCCCCACACCCTGGAATTGACGGACGATCCCCATCAGGTGCTTCGCGAGGCCGAGCGCTGTCTGATTCCCGAAGGCCATGTGATCGTTATCGGCTTCAATCCGTTCAGCTGTTGGGGCATGCGACGTCTTCTGATGGGTTGGCGCGGGCAAGTGCCGTGGTGCTCGCGTTTCATAAGTGTGACGCGCATCAAAGACTGGCTCGCGCTGCTTGGTTTCGATACCGTTTCAGTGCGCCGCGTGTTCTACCGTCCCCCCTTGAAGCGTCATGGCGCCCTGCAGAAACTGGCATTCCTGGACAGTCTCGGTCGCCGGGGCTGGCTGCCCGGCCCCGCAGCGTATCTGCTGTTGGCTCGCAAGCGGGTGGCCGGGATGACGCCACTGCGTCCGCGCTGGCGACCGCGACGGCGTTTCGTCGCCGCCGGCATAGCCGGACCCACCCATCGGGGGTACTGGCGCGGTGGATAAGGTGGAGGCGTTCACTGACGGGGCCTGCCGCGGCAACCCCGGTCCCGGCGGCTGGGGCGTGCTGCTGCGCTATGGGAGCCACGAGCGCACCCTGCACGGGGGCGAGCCCATGACCACCAACAACCGCATGGAGCTGACCGCCGCCATTCGTGCCCTGGAGGCACTGAAGCGGCCCTGCCGGGTAACGCTCACCACCGACTCGCAGTACGTACGTAAAGGCATTACGGAATGGCTGGCGGACTGGAAGCGCCGTGGTTGGAAGACGTCGGCCCGCAAGCCGGTGAAGAACGCCGACCTCTGGCAGCGCCTGGAGGCGGCTGCCGGTCGGCATGAGGTGCAATGGCACTGGGTTCGGGGACACGCCGGACATCCTGAAAACGAGCGCGCCGATCAGCTGGCGAATCGGGGCATCGACGAATTGAACGACTGAATGGGCGTGCGCGGGCATCGCGTATGGACCACCGGTAGCGTATGGACCACCGGTAGTTGTCGAAAGGGGGATCATGGCATGCGTCAAGTCGTACTGGATACGGAAACGACCGGGCTGGAGCCGTCCCAGGGGCACCGTATCATCGAAATCGGTTGCGTGGAGCTTTCCAATCGTCGTCTGACCGGCAACACCTATCATCAGTACCTGCAACCGGACCGGGATATCGATCCCGGCGCGGTGGAAGTGCACGGCATCACCAACGAATCTCTGGCGGACAAGCCGCGCTTCCGGGACGTGGTGGACGATTTTCTGACGTTCGTGGACGGCGCCGAACTGATCATCCATAACGCACCTTTCGACGTGGCGTTTCTCAACAGCGAGCTCGCGATGCTCGGGGACAGGCACGGCCCGGTGGACGACCATTGCACCGTGCTCGATACCCTGGCTCTGGCCCGGCAGCTCCATCCCGGCCAGCGCAACAGTCTCGATGCACTATGCAAACGTTACGCCATCGACAACAGCCACCGGGACCTGCACGGCGCGTTGCTGGACGCCGAAATTCTGGCGGATGTCTATCTGGCCATGACCGGAGGCCAGGTGACCCTGTCCCTGGACGGCAATGCCGATTCCGCCCGTAGTGGCGGCGCGGCCATACGACCGCTGGCTGCCGGCCGTCCGCCGCTGCCGGTGATCCGCGCCGATGCGGAGGAACTGGCCGCCCATGCCAGCCGGCTGGACGCCATCGCCGCCGCCAGCGGATCCTGCCTCTGGCGGTTACTGGAGTCGCCGGGTCTGGAAGAAGAAAAGCAGAGCTAGTGCGCCAAGGCTGTAGCCTGTGTCGTGAAGGCACCGGCATTGATCCACAGATGTACGGCGATGCTGGCGGCGTAGCCGGCGAAAACCGCCGGCGTCCACTTCAGATGACTGAAGAAGGTGTACTTGCCGCGGGCCTGGCCCATCAGGGCCACGCCGGCGGCGGAGCCGATGGACAGCAGGCTGCCGCCGACGCCGGCGGTCAGCGTCACCAGCAGCCATTGGCCCACGGACATGTCCGGCTGCATGGTCAGCACCGCGAACATGACCGGTATGTTGTCCACCACGGACGACAGCAACCCAACCATGATGTTGGCGTAGGTGGCGCCGATGTGCACATACATCGCCTCGGAAACCAGGGTCAGGTAGCCCAGAAAGCCCAGTCCACCCACGCACAGTACGACGCCGTAGAAGAACAGCAGGGTGTCCCATTCCGATTGGGCAAGGCGGCGGAACACGTCGAAACGTTCCTCATCGCCTGCTATGGGTACCATGTCGCCGGCCTGGCCGTAATCGTCCCGGTCCGCCGGCGTCGGCTTGTGGGTCACCTTCAGGTAGTAGCCGTAGAACTGCAGGTAGGACAAGCCGGTCATCATGCCCAATACGGGCGGCAGGCCCAGGAAGTTGTGGAAGGCCACCGCCGTCGCCACGGTGCAGGCAAACAGGAAGATGATCATGCGGGCGCCTCGGCGCAGCCGCACGGGCTTGCCGCTGGCATCCGGCATCCCCTTGGGGACGGCGAAGTGCATCAGTGCGGCGGGCACCACGTAGTTGACCAGTGCCGGCACGAACAGCGAGAAGAAGGCCCAGAACTGGACGAAGCCCTTCTGCCAGACCATCAGGGTGGTGATGTCGCCGAAGGGGCTGAAGGCGCCGCCTGCGTTGGCGGCAACCACAATGTTGACGCAGCCCAGACTGACGAAGCGCGGGCTGTCCTTGCCGACCGCGAGTACCACCGCCGCCAATACGAGGGCCGTGGTGAGATTGTCAAGAAAAGGTGAAAGAAAAAAGGCCAAAGCGCCGGTCAGCCAGAACAATGGCCGATAGCCGAAGCCCATTTGGACCAATTTGGAGCGTAATCCCTCGAAAACCAGACGCTCGCCCATGGCATTTACATATGTCATGGCCGCGAGAAGGAACAGAAAGAGTTCTGAGAACTCTAACAGGTTGTGACGCAGGGCGTCCTCCACCAGCGCCGATGATCCGTGCTGGTGGTAGACGTAAGCAATCATTCCCCAAATGATGCCGGCGGTCAGGATAACGGGTTTGGATTTGCGTAGATCCGTGAATTCCTCCGCCATTACAAGGAGGTAGGCCCCCGCGAACAGGATCAGGGCGATGTAGCCTTCGGTGCTGCGGGTGAGGTCCAGGGCCGCTGGATGGGCAGCCCACGCCATGGCGGGCCAGCTGAGCAGGGTGGCGAGCGTAGCGACGCTCAAAGCGAATCTGCGCTTCAACGGGGCCTCCGGGATGGCGGCAGGGGAATGATTGCGGAAAGATCACCGCAGTATACCTGCATACACCGGGACGGTGTAAATCGGCGCGGGTAAGGCGCTATTGTTATGTTAAACAGGTGGTTGCGTGTGGTTAAAAGGACTGCGCTACACACAGGCTGGAGGTCGGCCGGGATTGCAGGAAGCCTCTTGGATCGGGCTTTCGAACCGATGGCGTTTTCCAGCGGGGGGACTGTCGAAGCACACGCGTGCGGTGGCGGTCCGAAGATGGGTTGCAGGGTCGCTTTTCCGGCCGCTACAGGGACTTACGGATCGCAAGCCGGTAGAAGTCTCCCTGCTTTGCATGGTAGAATTATAAGCTTATGAAACTACTCGTCGTTGAAGACAATCCGGACCTGGTGGCCAACCTGCGCGATTTCTTCGAGGCAGGCGGTCATCGTATCGACAGCGCGTTCAATGCCGCCAGCGGTCTGCAGATGGCGACCCAGGGGCAGTATGACGCCATGGTGTTGGATCTGATGCTCCCCGGCATGGACGGGCGTGAAGTGTGCAACCAGCTGCGTCAGTCGGGGCATGACACCCCGGTGCTGATGCTGACCGCGCGCGACACCCTCCAGGACAAGCTGGAAGGCTTCGCCAGCGGCGCCGACGACTATCTCGTCAAGCCGTTCGCGCTCCAGGAGCTGGAAGCCCGTCTGATGGCGCTGATCCATCGCGCCCGCAGTCAGATGGGACAGCGCCAGCTGCAGGTGGCCGACCTGGAACTGGACACCGAGACGCTGCAGCTGAGCCGGGCGGGCCAGTCCATCGAGTTGCCTCGCATCCCCTTGCGCATTCTGACCCTGCTCATGCGGCGGGCGCCGCGCATCGTGACGCGTGCCGAGATCGAACATGAGATCTGGGCCGGCGCTCTGCCTGACAGCGATGCCCTGCGGGCACACATGCATGTGCTGCGTACGGCCATCGACAAGCCGTTCAACCAGGCTCTGCTGCGGACCGTGCGGGGTGTCGGCTACCGTCTGGTAGATCCGAATGCGGTTTCGTCATAGCCTCCGGTACCGCGTCGCACTGGCATTTGCGTTGTTGGGGGGTATGGTCAGCCTCATGCTGGCCGGTGGGCTCTATCTCGCTGCTCATAAGATCGAAGAGCGCCTGATCGACGATACGCTGACGTCCGAGCTGCACGATTTTGTGAGCCGGCGTCAGCGCAATCCCGCGTCCACTCCGCCGGCAACGGCGGCAGTGAAGGGGTACATCCGTACTTTGGGTGAACCTCCGGTGGGTATTCCCTCCAAAGTTGCCGAGCTCCAGCCCGGGCGCTACGAACTCTATCTCGGCGGTACCCTGTACCGGGTCGCGGTTACCGACCGCGACGGGGCACGTTACTACCTGCTTTACGATCAGACCCAGTTCAGCCACGTGGAAGAGTCCTTCGTGGTGGCGCTGGCGTTGGCGGTGCTGATCATGATCGTGGTGTCGGCGATCGGCGGGCTGTGGCTGGCCGCACGGGTGATATCGCCGGTCACCGAGCTGGCGCTACGGGTTCGTCATCTGCCCCCGGATGGCGGGACGGACGCTCTGGCAGAGCACTTCTCGGAGGACGAAGTCGGCGAGCTGGCGCGGGTGTTCGACCGTTACCTGGAAAGGATACAGGCGTTCATCGAACGTGAACGGTCCTTTACCGAGGACGTCAGCCATGAACTGCGCACGCCGTTGACCGTCATCAACGGAGCGACCGAGGTGCTGCTGAGGGATGTTTCGCTGGTGGGTCGTGCACGTCAGCGGGTCCAGCGGGTGGCGCGCGCGGGCCGGGGCATGTCCGATCTGACTGAAGCGTTGCTGGTGCTGGCCCGGGAGAAGACCGACAGTGCCCGTCCGGCCAGCGAATGCAGCGTGGAGGAAGTGCTGAACGATACGGTGGAAAGCCACCGTTATCTGCTGGCCGGCAAGCCTGTGGAGGTAACCTTCGATATCCGCGCGCGGCCCACGCTGATGGTCGACAGGGCGGTGCTCGGGATCGTGCTGGGTAACCTGATCAGGAATGCCTGCACCTACACCGAAAGCGGCGAGAT
>DATFML010000474.1:0-7574 GCA_035266965.1 Gammaproteobacteria bacterium | reverse complement strand
GCGGCCAGGGAGAGGTCTACCCTTCCATGGAGTATGGCGATCCAACGCATGCGCAGCAGCACCTCGTTGGAGTTGGAGAGCTGGAGACGCGGCACGACCTGCAGAGTTTCCAGGTCGATGTCGGGTTGATAGAAACGGTTGAACAGGGCCACGCCGTTGGCGCCCGCCCCGTGCAGGCGTTTCACCAGGTGGCCCACGGCGCTGAACTGGGACGAGAGCTTCACGGTGATGGGGATGTCCACGGCGCTGCGCAGTTGGCGCAGCAGGTCCACGTAGCGGTCCTCTACCGCGGCGCCGGTCTCATCCGGGTCAGCCGCGACGTAATACACATTCAGCTCCAGCGCGTCCGCGCCGGCCCCGGCCAGCTCACGGCCCTGCTCTACCCAGCCATCGGTCGAGATGCCGTTCAGGCTGGCGATGACCGGGATGTCCAGGGCGGCCTTGAGGGCCTGCAAATGCTCCAGATACGTTTCCAGTCCGCTCTGGTAGCGGTCCGGCAGCGGCAGGAAGCTGTCCGCTTCGGCGTGGCCGATGTCCTGATGGTGCAGGAAGCGTTCGATCTGGTGCTCCTCCTGCAGCAGCTCCTCCTCGAACAGCGAGTACATGACCAGGGCGGAGGCTCCGGCGTCCTCGAGGCGGCGGGCTGTGTCCAGGTCCCGGCTGAGAGGGGATGCGGAGGGCACCAGCGGATTGGCAAGCTTCAGCCCCAGATAGTCGGTCCCCAGGTCCATGTCTCAGTCCTCAGAAGCTGGCGGCCCGCCGGCCGTGCTGTCATCGTTTTCCCAGGCCAGCTGGGCGAGCTGCTCGTAGCGGTGGAAACGTTCGCGCACCTCCGCCTGGGATTGTTCCAGAAAGTGTTCGGCCGCGTCGGGATGGGAGCGCCAGAGCATGTTGAAGCGGGTCTCGTTGCGGATGAAGTCCCGGTAGGGCACCGTCGGGGCCTTGGAATCCAGATGCAGGGGATTCCTGCCCTGCTGCGCCCGTCGCGGGTCGTAACGGAACAGGGGCCAATGGCCGCTCTGCACCGCCAGCTGCTGCTGGGTGTGGTTGTGGGCCAGCTCGTAGCCGTGGGCGATGCAGGGGGCATAGGCGATGATCAGGGACGGTCCGTCGTAGCTTTCGGCGTCCAGGAAGGTGCGCAGGGTCTGCACATCCTTGGCGCCGTAGGCCACATGGGCCACGTAGACGTTCTCGTAGGTCATGGCGATGCGCGCCAGATCCTTCTTGGCGGTGGGCTTGCCGGCAGCGGAGAACTTGGCCACCGCCCCGCGGGGCGTGGCCTTGGAGGTCTGCCCACCGGTGTTGGAGTAGACCTCGGTGTCCAGCACCAGCACATTGACGTTGCGTCCCGAGGCCAGCACATGGTCCAGGCCGCCAAAGCCGATGTCGTAGGCCCAGCCGTCACCGCCCACGATCCACACGCTCTTGCGGCACAGGTTCTCCGCCAGGGCGGTCAGGGCGCGGGCGTCGGGGGTGTCCAGGGAGGCCAGTTGGCGGCGCAGCTCGTCCACCCGCAGGCGTTGCTCGTGGATGCCCGCTTCGCCGCCTTCGTCAGCGTCAAGGATGGCATCGGCAAGCTCCGCGCCCACGGCGTCGCGCAATCGGGTCAGCAGCTCCCGGGCGTACTCGGTCTGCTTGTCGACGGCGACCCGCATGCCGAACCCGAACTCGGCGTTGTCCTCGAACAGGGAATTGGACCACGCCGGCCCCCGGCCCTCGGCATTGGCGGTCCAGGGCGTGGTGGGCAGGTTGCCGCCGTAGATCGACGAGCAGCCGGTGGCGTTCGCTACCAGCATACGGTCGCCGAACAGCTGGCTGGCCAGCTTGATATAGGGCGTCTCCCCGCAGCCTTCGCAGGCGCCGGAGAATTCGAACAGCGGCTGCAGCAGCATCGAACCCTTGAGGGTGGTTTCCTTGACCTGGCGACGGTCGTACTCGGGCAGCCCCAGGAAGAAGGCCCAGTTGTCCCGCTCCTGCTCCCGCAGGGGCGGCTGGGGCGCCATGTTCAGGGCCTTGTGGCTGACGTTGGACTTGTCCCGGATGGGGCAGATGTCCACGCACAGGCTGCAGCCGGTGCAGTCCTCGGGCGCCACCTGGTAGCTCATGTGCATGCCCTGGGGGTAGTCCTTGCCCAGGGCCGGCACATGCTTGAAGGTGGGCGGCGCATCGGCGGCCAGCTCGGCGGGAAACAGCTTGCTGCGGATGACGCCATGGGGGCACACGAAGGCGCACTTGCCGCATTGGGTGCACAGGTGCTCGTCCCAAACGGGAATTTCCAGGGCCAGGTTGCGCTTCTCGAAAGCGGTGGTCCCCAGGGGGAAGCTGCCGTCGGCGGGCATCAGGCTCACCGGGATGGCGTCGCCGCGCCCGGCGATCAGCTCGCCGGTGAAACGGCGCACGAACTCCGGCGCGTCGGCGGGGACCGGCGGGCGCTTTTCGATGTGGCTGGTGGCGGCATCGGGAATCTGCACGCGATGCAGATTGGCCAGGGTCTGGTCGATGGCGCGGAAATTGAACTCCACGATGCGCCTGCCTTTGCGCCCGTAGGTCTTCTCCACCGCCTGCTTGATGGCGGCGATGGCCTCGTCTCTGGGCAGGATGCCGGAGATGGCGAAAAAGCAGGTCTGCATGATGGTGTTGATGCGCTTGCCCATGCCGCTGTCCTGGGCGACCCGGTAGGCATCGATGGTGTAGAGCTCGATGCCCTTGTCCAGAATCTGCTCCTGCATGGGGCGGGGCAGGGTGGACCACACCTGCTCGGGCGGCGCGGATGAGTTGAGCAGGAACACCGCGCCGGGCGCCGCCTTGTCCAGCATGTCGTAGCGTTCCAGGAACACCGTCTGGTGACAGGCCACGAAGCGCGCATCGCCGTCGCCGATCAGGTAGCTGGAGCGGATGGGGCGGGGGCCGAAGCGCAGGTGGGAGACCGTCACCGCGCCGGACTTCTTGGAGTCGTAGACGAAATAACCCTGGGCATGCAGGTCGGTGCCTTCGCCGATGATCTTGATGGAGTTCTTGTTGGCGCTGACGGTGCCATCGGAACCCAGGCCGTAGAACACGGCCTGGAACAGGCCTTCGTGGGCGTCGGTGCGGAACGCCGGATCCCAATCCAGGCTGGTGTGGGAGACATCGTCCACGATGCCCACCGTGAAGTCGTTGCGGGGCGTGTCGGCTGCCAGCATGTCGAACACGCCCTTGAGCATGGCCGGGCTGAACTCCTTGGAGGACAGCCCGTAGCGCCCGCCCACCACCCGGGGCATGCGCGCAAAGCGACTCTGTCCGCCTGCGGTGTCCTGGGCGATGGCCGTCACCACGTCCTTGTACAGCGGCTCGCCGTCGCCGCCCGGCTCCTTGGTGCGGTCCAGCACGGCGATGCGCTCGACGGTCGCCGGCAGGGCGGCCAGCAGGGCGCGGGCGTCGAAGGGCCGGTACAGGCGCACCTTCAGCACGCCGACCCGTTCGCCGTGGGCGTTGAGATGCTCGACGGTTTCGTGGGCGGCCTCCGCACCGGAGCCCATCAGCACCACCACCCGGTCGGCGTCCTCGGCACCGACATAGTCGAACAGCCGGTAAGCGCGGCCGGTCAGGGTGGCAAAGCGGTCCATGGCCGCCTGGACCGCCGCGGGAAAGGCAGCGTAGTACGGATTGACCCGTTCGCGGCCCTGGAAGTACACGTCGGGATTCTGGGAGCTGCCCCGCAGCTGGGGATGTTCGGGCGACAGCGCCCGTTCGCGGTGTTCGTGCACCCGCTGGTCGTCGATCAGGGCCCGCACGGTGTCGTCGTCCACCGGCACGATCTTGGCCACCTCGTGGGAGGTGCGGAAGCCGTCGAAGAAGTGCACCACCGGTATGCGCCCCTCCAGGGTGGCGGCATGGGCGATGAGGGCGAGATCCGTGGCTTCCTGCACCGAGCCGGAGGCCAGCAGGGCGAAGCCGGTGCCGCGGGTGGCCATCACGTCGCTGTGGTCGCCGAAGATGGACAGGGCCTGCACCGCCAGGGAGCGGGCCGCCACGTGGAACACGCAGGGGTTGAGCTCGCCGGCGATCTTGTACATGTTGGGGATCATCAGCAGCAGGCCCTGGGACGCCGTGAAAGTGGTGGTCAGGGCCCCGGCCTGCAGGGCGCCGTGGATGGCGCCGGCGGCCCCGCCCTCGCTCTGCATCTCCACGATATGGGGCACCGTACCCCACAGGTTGGTCTGTCCCGCGGCCGACCAGGCATCCGCCCACTCCCCCATGGGCGAGGCCGGCGTGATGGGATAGATCGCGCACACCTCGCTGACCCGGTGCGCGATGCGCGCGGCGGCTTCGTTGCCGTCAATGGTGACCGTAGCGGGCTTGCCCATGATGACCTCGTCGACTGGTACCCTCGTCCATGACGATACGCCTCGCAATCCGATCGCCGGCGGATGGCAACGCCATGGAACCCATGTTGCTACCTTAACGACCCCCCAGGGCGCTGTTGTTGACCCATGTCAAATGTAGTCTCGGTTCTTGGGCGCCGGGGGCGCTATGCTTGCGCTGTATCCGGACTTCCCGGGAGAGGATGCGAGTGCGGTCGATTCAGGGGATGGCCTTCGTTGCGGGGCGGGCCGCCGGTGTCGTCACGCGCGGTGTGACCGCGGCCGACGGCCGTGCCGTCCTGGTGCTGACCCAGCAGGAGCTAACCGGACTGACACTGCGTCCGGCGTGCTGCCGGTACTGATCGGGCTCGGCTACCGGGTGTTCTCCGTGGAACCGTTGCTGATCGCGCACCTGGCCCAATGCATTGCGTCCGTCCATGTCGGGCGTGGGGAGCGACTGGCGCAAAGCGTGTGTGCGGCCCCGGACGCGGCTGGCGTGCGCACCTTGCTGGACCTGGGATAGGCGGGCGGGATGGGGTACCTCCATGAGGCTTCGCCTGCGGGCTGTGCTGGGGAGCGGATCAGTCGGTATCCTCGAGATCCATTTTGAGTGCCAGCAGATCCATCAGGTCCTTGAGGGCGATGATTCCCACCAGCCGACCGCCGTCCACCACCAGCAGGCGGCTGTTGCGGTTGCGGTTCATCTTGGTCAGGGCTTCCACCGCGTCCGCATCGGGCGGGACCGTAGTGTCGGCGCTGGCGGGCTGATAGATTTCCTTGACCGCGTGCAGTTCCCATTCGGCGCGCGGGACTTCGCGGGCCTGTTCCGGCGTTACCCATCCGAGCAGCCGTGAGCCCTCCATGACCGGGAACATCTTGAAGTGATGGAGGTAGACGTAGTTCTCGATGAAGTCGTGGATTGATATGGACGCGGGTACGGTGACGGGCTCGCGCTTCATGAAGCGGCTGACGGGCTCGCCTTTGAGGGTTTCGCGCATCAGCATCTGACGGTAGGACATGTGGGCCGCCCCGCGCAGGAACATGCCGATCAGGAACCACCACATACCGCCCACGAAGTTGCCCTGCAGCACCGACAGCACCCCCAGCACGATCATCACGATGCCGAAGCCGGCGCCGATGCGTGCGGACAGTCGGGTGGCCCAGCGCAGGTTGGACTTCCAGCCCCACAGGGCCGCCCGCAGCATGCGCCCACCGTCCAGCGGAAAGGCGGGCACCAGGTTGAATATCGCCAGCACGGCGTTGAGGTACGCCAGGTACATCAGCACGCCGTTTATGGGGTCCGGCCAATGGGCAGCCGTGGCGAAGTTGTACACGCCATACAGCGCCACGGCCAGCACAATGCTCGCCAACGGGCCCGCCGCTGCCATGAGGAATTCGGTGCGGGCGTTGGCGGGTTCGTCGTCCATTTCCGCCACCCCGCCGAAGATGAACAGGGTGATGCCTTTCATGGGCAGTCCGTGGCGTCGGGCCACCACCGAGTGGGACAACTCGTGAAAGACGATGGACAGCAGCAGTCCGATGGTGCCCGCCACGCCCATGGCCCAATAGGTGCGCCGGGCCAGGTCCGTGTAGAAGTGCGGGAAGACACCCGTGGCCAGGGACCAGGTGATGAGCACCGCGAGGATCAGCCAGGTCAGATCCAACCTGACTTCGAAACCCAGGATGCGGAACAATGGATACGATTTGCCAAACATGTCGTCGTCGGAAACGCCAGCGGTCGTTGGGATGGCTCTATGCGGCGCCGTTACTGCTCTAAAGAATAGCACTCCCGCAGTCGCGACAGGATTACCCGGACAGCCTGCTGGAACGGCGATGAACTATACTTTGCGGTATTGGCTCGCAGAGCATCCGCCGATACCGGTGACAGGTCAAGGACATAGCAAATCGCTCGTCGCTGCCGGTATGGCGCTGATACCATATCGATCTCTCGAATACCGAACGATTCTCTGCCACCGGGCACTCCCGGCGCGGGCGTCGGCCTGCGTCGTCCCCGGCACAACCGATTGCGGTCAGCCGCCGGCGCGGCGGGGATAGGCAGGGCGTCGGTCGCAGGCCGGCCATAAGGGTCCCGATGACTGACAACGTTTCGGAATATCAGCGCTTCACGCGTCGCATGCTCATCGCGGTCAGCGTCGTGGCGGCCATCTTTGGCTTGTTCGCCTTGTTGTGGCATCTGGCCGAAGTGTTGCTTGCGGTGTTCGCGGCGGTGTTGTTCGCCGTGTGGCTCGATGGCCTGGCATTGCTGGTCTCACAACGCACCCGGATTCGTCGTGGCTGGGCGTTGCTGATGGTTATCGTGGTGCTGCTGGTGGCGGTCGGCTCCTTCGGCATGCTGGCCGGCACGCAGGTGAGTGACCAGTTGTCGCAGCTGGGGCAGCGGGTTCCGATCGCCCTGGATCAGCTCAGGTCGCTGGTGGATGCCAATTCCTGGGGCCACGACCTGCTGGCCCGCATACCGGCGCCCACGGACTGGGTGCCCTCCGACAAGGACATCCTGGGGCAGCTTTCCGGCGTGTTCTCCACCGCCATAGGCACCTTGATCAATGCCGTCATCGTGGTGCTTATCGGGTTCTATCTGGCCATCAAACCGAAGCCGTATGTAGACAACCTCGTCCGTCTGTTGCCCACCGGCAAACGCCCCCGCGGTCGCCAGGTGCTTCACTATCTGGGTCATGCCCTGCGCTGGTGGCTGGTGGGTCGCATGGCCGCCATGGCGGTGGTCGGTGTGCTCACGGGGGTGGCCCTGTGGCTGGCCGGCACCCCGTTGGTGCTGGCCCTGGCGCTGATCGCCGCGCTGCTGTCGTTCGTGCCGTTCGTGGGCCCGGTCATGGCGGCGGTGCCGGCGGTGCTGATCGCCTTCCTGCAGAGTCCCTTTCATGCGGTCTATGTGCTCGGTATCTATACGGTCGTGCAGTTCGCCGAAGGCAATTTCATCACGCCGCTGATCCAGGAGCGGGCGGTGTCCCTGCCGCCCGCCGCGTTGTTGACGGCGCAACTGCTGATGGGAGTCCTGTTCGGCGTGTTCGGCATCGTGCTTGCGACGCCCCTGGCGGTGGCGATCATCGTGCTGGTCCAGATGCTATATGTAGAAGATGTGCTGGGAGACCACGTGGAAGTGCTGGGGGAGCGCCACCGCGCACTGTAGAGGGCATCCAACAAGGACGGAACTGCTGTCATGGAATACATCCTGGAACATCTGGCGATAGGGGA
>DATFML010000473.1:0-24852 GCA_035266965.1 Gammaproteobacteria bacterium | reverse complement strand
GTCCGAGCACGTCCGCGATCACCTCGTGCTGGGTGATTTCCGGCACCAGCCGCCGCCCTGCCAGCAGGTTGGGCAACGAGTAGTAACGCGTTCGAACCAGCCGTCTGGCCAGCCAGTAGGTGAGCGGCGCCAGCCGATAGGCCACGACCATAGGCCGCTTGAGGAGCAGCGCCTCCAGAGTGGCCGTGCCGGACGCAAGCAGCACCGCGTCCGCGGCGCACATGGCTTCCCGGGACCGACCGTCGATCAGCGTGATGGGCAGGGACGGAGCCCACCGCGCCTGCGCCTGCTCGAACAGCTGCCGCGTTGCAGCGCTCGCGAACGCGGCGACGAATCGCAACTCGGGGCGCCGCTTCAGACACCACGCAGCGGTTTCCACGAACGGCTGCGCAAGACGCGCCACCTCACTTTCCCGGCTCCCCGGCAGCAGCGCGATCAGCGGTCCCTGCTCGGCCAGTCCCAAATCGCGGCGCGCCGCCCGGGAATCTATGTCCGCCGGGATCAGGTCCGCCAGTGGATGGCCCACGAAGCTCACCCTGACACCGTGCTCGCGGTAAAAATCGGCCTCGAAGGGAAACAGGGTGAGCATCCGGTCCACGGCACGGGCGATCTTGTGCAGCCGATACCGGCGCCACGCCCACACCGAAGGACTGACATAATGGACCGTCGGTATTCCCGCCGCTTTCAGGGAGGCTTCCAGGGACAGATTGAAGTCCGGCGCATCCACGCCGATGAACAGATCGGGACGCTCAGCCATGAAATGGCGCCGCAGACCACGGCGCATCTTCAGCAGCCCGGGCAAGTGCTTGAGCGGCTCGACCAGCCCCATGACGGACAGCCGCTCCAGGGGATACAGGGCTCGGCAACCGGCCTCGATCATGCGCGGCCCGGCAACCCCTTCGAATACCGCGTCCGGCACCCGTTCGTGCACCGCACGCATCAAATCGGCGGCGAGCAGATCGCCGGACGGCTCGCCCGCTACAATGCCGATCCGGATCATGCGGCCCGGGACGCGGCGGACCGCCGCCGAACTCTCTTAAACTGGTTGCCGCCGAGGGTTGCCACCCAGGGAACCTCTGCACAGGCCGCTGAAGCGGCGCTCACGGCGTTGCAAAGACGCTCGGAATACTCATTTACGGCATGTAAACTGCGCTTCCTCGCCTCTTTGCGCCTTGTGATCATTCTCTTGATCGACCTGTGCAGAGGTTCCCTAGCGGATGATCCCGCGGGTCCGGTTCTCAATGAACGCGACCATCGTCGCCACCGACGACGATGTCTGCGCCAATTCGCGCAAATCCTTCAGCGCCTGCTCGAGGGTCGAACCGGAACGATAGAGTGTCTTGTAGGCCTTGCGCAGCGCCTCCCGTTCGGCGACGGGAAACCCATGGCGCCTCAATCCTTCCGAGTTCAGCCCGTGGGGCCGGGCGGGGCTGCCCGACACCATGAGGTAGGGCGGAATGTCCTTGCTGATCCCGGTGGAGTAGGACGTGAAACTGTGGGTACCGATGGAGCAGAACTGGTGAACCAACGTGAACCCGCCCAGAATCACGTGATCTTCAATGCGCACGTGACCGGCGAGCGAAGCATTGTTTGCAAAGACGGTATTGCTTCCGACCTGGCAGTCATGGGCAATATGCACATAGGCCATGATCCAGTTGTCATCGCCGATTCGCGTCACGCCTTCGTCCTGCACCGTTCCGCGATTGATGGTGCAGTACTCACGGATCACATTGCGATCGCCGATCTCCAGCCAGGTAGGCTCGCCGCCGTACTTCTTGTCCTGCGGATCGTCGCCCACGGAAGCGAACTGAAAGATCCTGTTGTCGCGACCGATGCGTGCCGGGCCTTTCACGAAAGCATGGGGCCCGATACGCGTGCCTGCGCCGATCTGCACTTCGGGGCCTATGATCGCATAGGGCCCCACTTCGACATCCTCGTCGAGCCGGGCCGACGGATGGATCACTGCCCGCTCGTCGATCACGCGTCGATTACCCGTTCAGTGCACATGATCTCCGCACTGGCCACCACTTTATCGTCCACCCGCGCCTCGCTGGTAAACATCCAGATGCCGCGCTTGGTACGCGTAAGGTGCACATCCAGCACGAGCTGGTCTCCGGGCCCCACGGGACGCTTGAAGCGGGCCTTGTCTATGCCGACGAAGTAATAGAGCGAGTTGGTGTTTCGTTCGCGCCCGGCACTGCGAAAAGCCAGCAGACCGGTAGCCTGCGCAAGCGCCTCCAGTATCAACACACCGGGCATGATGGGGCGCTGTGGAAAATGGCCCTGAAAGAACGGTTCGTTGTAGGTCACATTCTTGATGCCGACCAGCGATTCGCCCGGGTGGAATTCGATCACACGATCGATCAACAGAAAGGGGTATCTATGAGGCAGGTGCCTCATAATTTCGTTGATGTCCATCACGACGTTGTCGGGATCGGGCCTCTTTTCGTTACTTGACACGTCTCTATTGATCCTCCGACTTCTGACGTCTTTCCAGCCTCTGGAGACGTCGGGCAATATCGTCCAGGCGCCGGAACCGTGCGTAGTTCCTGTTGAATTGGTCGCCGGGCTGAGCCGCCAGACCCGAAGAGTACACTCCGGGTTCGGTGATTGACTTGGTTACCATGGACATGCCGGTAATCACCACATTGTCCGTGATCTGCAGATGCCCGACGATGCCTACACCGCCTGCGATCATGCAATGCCTGCCGATTCTCGCGCTGCCCGATATTCCGACACACCCGGCCACCGCCGTGTGCGCCCCGATGAATACGTTATGGGCAACCTGAATCAGATTGTCGAGTTTCACCCCCTCTTCCAGCACGGTGTCATCCAGTGCGCCGCGATCGACGGTGGTATTGGCGCCGACTTCCACATCGTCGCCCACCAGCACGCTTCCCAACTGTGGCACTTTGAGCCAGCGACCATCGTCGTTCGCGAGTCCGAAGCCGTCGCTGCCGATCACCGCTCCCGGATTAACAATGACACGTCTGCCGATTCTTACTCCATGGCAGATCGTGACGCGGGCCGTCAACCGCGTGCTCTCTCCCAGAACTGCGTCTCTGCCTACGAGACAACCCGGACCGACGTACACATGTTCGCCGATAACCGCACCATCCTCGATCACGCTCTGCGGCCCTACCCAGGCCGTCTCATGAACGTGGCTACCGGGTTCGACCACCGCGCTGGGATGAACGCCTCCCGACCACGGCGGGGCCGGGTTGAGCCACGCAGCGGCACGGGCGTAGACGGCATAGGGGTTGTCCACCACCAACGCGGGCACCGGACAATCGTCCAGTGCCTCCCGGGAGAGGATCACCGCCGATGCGGCCGTGTCGGCCAATAGCTTGCGGTAGTGGGGATTCGCAAGGAAGCTGATGGCGCCCGAGCTTGCATTATGCAAGGTCGCCACCGAATCAATCAGACAGTCCCCGTCACCGTGCAGCTCTGCGCCCAGCCGGCGTGCCAGGTCCCGCAGGACAACAGCCGTCGCCATACCCGTCGGTCACTTCTTGGAACCCGACTTGGGCGCCTTGTAACTCGCCTTAAGCCGGTCCAGAACCTCCTGTGTGATATTGACGCGATCGCTCGCGTATATCGCACCGTCGCCCACCACCAGGTCATAGTGCTTTTCCTTGGCCAGTGCGACGATAGCCTTATACAGCTCGTGCTGAAGCTTGGACAACTCCTCGTTGCGGCGGATATTCAGATCCTGGCGGAACTCGTCCTGCCCGCGCGAAAAGTCCCGCTTCTTCTTGGCGATCTCCCGCTGCAGCTTGGTGCGCTCCCCCTTGCTCATCACCGCCCCATTGCGATTGAGCTTGTCCTCCAGTTGTTTGACCTGCTTCTGCGCCGCCACCAGCTTCTTCTCGCGCGGCGCAAATTCGGCCTCCACGCGTGCCGAAGCGGCTTTCGCCTGGGGCGACTGTTCCATCAACTTGACCGTATTGACGAAACCAATCTTGACTTGGGCGAAAGCAGGACCGGCAGCCGAACATCCGACCAGGGCCGCGGCCAGCAACAACGCCCGTGTTAGTTTCTTCGAGACCATAATGCCTCCCACCGAATTTAGAAGAATGATCCCAGTGCGAACTGGAAGACCTGTGTCTGGTCTCCCGGTTTGCTGTTAAGCGGCTTCGCGACACTGAACGTCAGCGGACCAAGCGGCGACATCCAAATTGCCGACAGGCCCACCGAGTAGCGCAGATCCGAGGCCTTGAAGTCGCTGGCTTTGGCGTACACATTGCCAAAATCAAAGAATGTGCTGAGTCTGAACGACTTGCTGTCCGGCGCAAACGGCACCGGAAACAGAACTGCCGCGCTGCCTGTCACCTTCAGAGAACCGCCAATCGGATTGTTGTTGGAATCCCTGGGGCCCAGCGTGTTGTCCTGATAGCCGCGCACCGAGTGCACACCGCCGGCATAGTAGTTCTCGAAAAACGGCAGCTTCGAGAATTTACCATAACCGTTTCCGTAACCCACCTTTGTACTCAGCGACAGCGTCAGGGCCTGGGTCAGCGGTACGTAGGTTTCATTGTCATAACTGAGCTTATAGTACTCCAGTCCGCCCGTCGGCACCGCGGCTTCCAGGGAGAACCGCTGCAACATGCCCCTGTCAGCCAGGACGGCGCGGTTGCGGGTATCATGGGCCCAGCTTGCATTGAGCGTCAACGTGCTGAATCGGCGGCCGTATTGATCAATGAAATCGAATACTTGCGTCGGCGAATAGGTGGTGGTCGCAAGCTTGAGGTTCTCATACCCGAACCCGGCGTGAATGGTATTGTCTTCGCTGATCGGGATACCGTACGTCAGGTGCCCGCCGTATGTGTCGGTGGTGTAGTTGGCCAGATTGGCGGCCGCCGCGTCCGTGGTGCGGTAGTACAATCCTACCCCGCGGCTCACTCCATTGATCGTATAGTACGGGTTGGTATAGGAAACGCTGTAGACGCGATTGATGGAACTGTTGTTGAAAGCGATGCTGACCCGCTTGCCGGTGCCCAGGAAATTGTTCTGGCTCACGCTCGCATTGACCAGGAACCCCGAGGTCTGACCGTAACCCACACCGAGCATCAGATTGCCTGACGGCTGCTCCGTCACCGAGTAGTTGACGTCCACCTGGTCGTTGGTGCCGGGAACCGCGGGCGTCTGAACGTTCACATCCTTGAAATAACCCAGGCGTTCGAGCCGGGTGCGCGACCGCTGGACTTTGGCGGTGGAAAACCAGCCCGCCTCCATCTGACGCATTTCGCGACGCAGCACATCGTCCCGCGTGCGCGTATTGCCGCTGAAGTTGATGCGCCGCACGTACACCCGTTTGCCCGGATCGACGAACAGGGTCAGCGTCACCTCCTGGGTCTTCTTGTCCACGTCGGGAATGGTATTGACGTTTGCGAACGCGTAACCGTAATCACCCAGTTTTTTGGTAATGGCCGAGACCGTATCACTGACCTTCTTGCGCGAGAAAATATCGCCGCGGTTTACTTCCACCAGCGGAAACAGCTTCTTTGCCGGCACCACCAGATTCCCCGCAAGCTTCACTTTCTTGATCCGATACTGCTTGCCCTCGGTCACGTTGATGGTGATGTAGATACCGCGCTTGTCCGGCGTTATGGATACCTGAGTGGAGTCGATGCTGAAGTTTATATAGCCGCGATCCAGATAGAACGACCGCAGCGATTCCAGATCACCCGCCAGCTTCTGCTTGGAATACTGATCGTTCTTGGTATAGAAGGAAAACAGCGTCGGCGTGCTGAGTTTGAAATGCTTCAACAACTCCTTATCGCTGAACACGTGATTGCCAACGATGTTGATCTGCCTGATCTTGGCGACCTGGCCTTCCGTAACCTTGATGGAAATGGCCACCCGGTTGCGTTCCAGGGGTGTCACAGAGGTATCGATCTTTACGCCGTACTTGCCCCGAGCGAAGTACTGACGACGCAGTTCCTGCACCACACGGTCGAGCAGCGAGCGGTCAAACACCCGCCCCTGGGCCAGACCGATGTGCTTCAGCGACTTCATCAGCTCATCGGTCTTGATATCCTTATTGCCGCTGATCTTGATGCTGGAAATGGCCGGGCGCTCCTCAACCTTCACCACCAGCACGTTGCCCTGGCGCTCCAACGCCACGTTCTTGAAGAAGCCCGTGCGGAACAGCGCGCGGATCGCCGACGCCGAACCCTGTTCGGTGAGCTTTTCCCCGACCCGAACCGGCAGATAGTTGAAGACCGTACCCGGTGCAATCCGCTGCAGCCCCTCGACGCGGATATCTTTGATCACGAACGGTTCGAATGCCCATGCCGGGCCTGCCAGGGTAATACCCAGCAAAATTGACAGCAGAAGATGTTTCATTGGTTATTCGAGTCCGTCGGTTATTCTAATCAGGTCAACAGGCGCGCAATATCGTTGTAAAGGGCCAACATCATGAGCATCGCCAATGCGGCAATACCCACCCGCTGGCCCATCAACTGGGCCTGCTCGGATACGGGACTCCCCTTGAAGAGTTCAATAAGGTAATACATAAGGTGACCACCATCCAACACTGGAACAGGAAGTAGATTCAGCACGGCCAGACTTACACTGACCACGGCGAGAAAGCCCAGGAACGGCACCAGCCCGATTCGGGCGCTGCTGCCCGCATACTCGGCGATGGTAATGGGGCCGCTGATGTTCTTTACCGAAGCCTGTCCGAGTACCATCTTCCAGAGGGTCTGCAGCGTCAGGGAAGTCATGTCCCAGGTCTTGCCTGCGGCGTGCGCTACCGCCTCCGCCGGCCCGTATCGGACCACGACGCGCAGCTTCGAATCGATATTTTTCGGTATCCGGACGTAGGCGCCCATTTTGCCGATGACGCCGTGGTCGGTCTTCTCCTTACCGACCGACAGCGGAATATGCAGTTGTTTGCCGGCGCGCAACACGGTGAGCTGAATCGTCTTCCCGGGCCTGGCCTGCAGGTACTTGACCCACTGCCGCCAGTCGCTGACCGGTTTGCCGTCCGCCTCCACGATCTTGTCGCCCGGTTCCAGGCCGGCCTTCGCGGCCGGGCTGCCGGGTACCGTCTTCTCAATGACCGCCGGCAGCGTCGGGCGCCAGGGCTCCATGCCGATGCTGTGCAGCAAATCCCCTTCATCCAGCAAGCGACCCGCGTGCCTCAGATCCAGCGACAGCGTGCGCTGGTCGCCGGCAGGAGTGCGCACCCCCACCGACACGTTGCGCCGGTTGAGGGCACCGTCCAGCAGGTCGAGAACAGCAGCGTCCCAGGTCACCGTCTTACGGCCGCTCACCGATACGATTTCATCGCCTTTCTTGAACCCGGCCTGCGCCGCATGGGAATCGGGGGTCACGCTGCCCACCACCGGCCGGACACCCGGCACGCCGGCCATGAACATGATCCAGTAGACAAACACGGCGAGCAGGAAATTGAACACCGGACCGGCGGCAACCACCGCCAAACGGGTGGCCACCGGCTGGCGGTTGAAGGCACGGTCCGCTTCGCGCGGATCCACATCGCCTTCACGCTCATCGAGCATGCGTACATAACCGCCCAGCGGGATGGCGGCCAGCACGAACTCCGTCCGGTCACGGCCGAAGTGGCGCTTCCACAGGGGCGAGCCGAAACCGACGGAGAACCGCAAGACTTTCACGCCAAGACGCCGGGCGACCCAGAAATGCCCGAACTCATGCACTGTTACCAGCACGCCCAGGGCGGCTGCGAAGGCCGCCACCGAAATGAGGATTCCGGTCACGAAACGCCACCCCCTCCCAGCGCGCGGACGATGCCACGAGCGTGGTTCCGGGCCTGATGGTCGGCATCGAGGACCGTTTCCAGGGAATCAGCCGCTGTAGTGTCGCAAACGGAGAGCGTCCGCTCGATGACTTCGGGGATGGCGCGAAACGCCAGCTGTCCGTCCAGGAACGCCTGCACGGCGGTTTCGTTGGCAGCGTTGAGTACGGCGGGTGCTGCACCGCCGGCCTGCCAGGCGCTGTAGGCCAGGGCCAGACAGGGAAAGCGCACCATATCGGGGGGCTCGAAATCCAACCGTGCCACCGCGAACAGATCCAGGGGCGAGACCCCCGAATCGATGCGCTCGGGCCACCCCAACGCGTGAGCGATCGGGGTGCGCATGTCGGGATTCCCCAACTGCGCCAGCACCGATCCGTCGGAGTACTCCACCATGGAATGGATGACGCTCTGGGGATGCAGCACCACCTGAACCTGGTCGGGCGGAAGACCGAACAGCCAGCACGCCTCTATCACTTCCAGGCCCTTGTTCATCATGGTGGCGGAATCGACGGATATCTTGCGCCCCATGTCCCAGTTCGGGTGCGCACATGCCTGCTCCGGTGTCACTCCTTCGAGTTCCTCCAGAGAAAGGGTGCGGAACGGACCGCCGGATGCGGTCAACAGGATGCGTCTTACACCGCTGGGTTGGTATCCGGCGCTGAAACCGGCAGGCATGCATTGGAAGATCGCATTGTGCTCGCTGTCCACGGGCAACAGCACGGCGCCGCTGCGTTTGACCTCCTCCATGAAGATCGCCCCGGACATGACCAGCGCCTCTTTGTTCGCCAACAGAACGCGCTTTCCGCACCGGGCGGCTTCCAGTGTGGGCAGCAGGCCGGCGCCACCGACGATAGCGGCCATGACCCAATCGGTCTCCGGCAGCGCCGCCACGGTCACAAGCCCCTCCACACCCTCCAGTACCTCGGTCCCGATGCCTTCGTCGCGCACCCGGCTACGCAGGTCCGCGGCCGCCGCCGGGTCCGCCATGACCGCATAGGCGGGCCGAAACCGTCGACAGTGCTCCAGCAACCGATCGACGTTCCGGTTGGCGGTAAGCGCCACTACGCTGAAGGCATCCGGGTGCCGCCCTATCACGTCCAGCGTACTGGCGCCGATCGAACCGGTGGCACCCAGAATCGTGATGCCGGTTGGCGCGGTTTGTCCGGTGGTCTGCGTCATCAGTTCAGGTCCGCTCGCGCTATTTGGCATCCATGAAAGTGGAGAGGTTCAGAGATCGAGAAGATGCAGGCCGACAACGAAGACGGGGGCTGCGGCCAGCAGGCTGTCCACTCGGTCCAGCACCCCGCCATGACCGGGAATCAGGTTGCCGCTGTCCTTCACACCTTCGTGCCGCTTCAGAAGGCTTTCATACAGATCGCCCAGCACGGAAAAGGAAACGGTGAGCAGACAGAGGCCGGAAAACCTGAACAACGCCGGCCCGCGCCAACCCAGCAGCCAACCGCCCAGCACGCTGAAAGCACCTGCCAGCACCAAACCTCCAAGCACCCCTTCCCAGGTTTTCCCGGGACTCACCGCCGGTGCCAACTTTCGCCGCCCCCACCGTCGGCCGGCGAGATAGGCGCCGCTGTCCGCACACCAGATGAGCACCAGCAGAAACAGCATCAGCTGCGGGCCCTGTGGGCTTCGATGCAGCACCGTGAGGGCAAGCCAGGCCGCAGCCAGGAACACAACGCCCGCCGCGCCCTTCACCCAGCGCGTGCCGAGGCCGCCGACACTGCCAAGGACCGGGCGAAGGACCCACACCAGCGCCCCCAGCCATGCCAGAACGACTGCGCCGAGAACGTCTGCGACGGGACCCGGCCGGGCCTGCAACCACCACGCCGTCAGCAGCGCCAATGATACCAGCCCCAGATACGAAATACGCCCGGCCAACGCGCGGCACGGTATCAAATGCGTCCATTCCAGGGCACCGGCCAGCACCACGACCCCCAGCAGCCCGGCCAGCGCGGTGGTCGGCAACACCAGGACACTCCAGACGACCAGGGGGATGAGTATGGCAGCCGAGACCAGCCGCTTAAGCACCCTTGATCTGCTCCACTTGATCTCCGGTGCGTCCGAAGCGGCGTTGACGGCCCGCAAAGGACTCCAGCGCCTGCCCCAGACAGACCCGGTCGAAATCGGGCCACAGGGTGTCGGTAAAATATAGCTCGGTATAGGCCAGTTGCCAGAGCAGGAAATTGCTCACGCGTTGCTCGCCTCCCGTGCGGATGAACAGGTCGGGTTCCGGAAGCTGCGCCAGGGACAGATGTCGGGACAGGACATCGGGGGTGATGGCGTCCGGGTCCAGCCGCCCGGCAGCGGCTTCGGCCGCCAGGTGGCGTGCCGCCTGGGTGATGTCCCAGCGGCCGCCGTAGTTGGCCGCGATGGTCAGCACCAGGCCACTGTTGTCCGCAGTGAGCGCCTCGGAGGAATCCATGAGCCGGCGCAGCTTTTCGGAAAACGCCGAGCGGTCTCCGATGAACTGCAGCCGCACGGCGTTGCGGTGCAGCTTCTCCACCTGTCGCTGCAGGGTGTTGATGAACAAGTCCATCAGCAATCCCACTTCCGCTCGGGGCCGCCGCCAGTTCTCGCTGCTGAATGCGAACAGCGTAAGGGCTTCGATGCCCGTCGAGGAGCACGCTTCCACCACCCGGCGCACCGCCTTCACCCCTTCCCGATGCCCGGCCACCCGCGGCAGCAGACGACGTTTGGCCCAGCGCCCGTTGCCATCCATGATGATCGCGACGTGCCGGGGCACGGCGGCGGGTTCGCTGGGCAGATTGGACGGTATCGAATGGGACATGGGTGTATCCGGCGCGGAAGCGTCACTGCGCTGGCGAACAGCTCCGCCCTCCGCGGTCCGACGTCGTTCAACCATGGTGACTGTTGCCGGCCGCCGGACTCATATTTCCAGCAGCTCCGCCTCCTTGCCCTCCAGCACTTTGTCCACCTGCGCCACATACTGGTCGGTGAGTCGCTGGATATCCTCCTGGGCCCGACGCTCGTCGTCCTCGGATATCTCCTTGGCCTTGAGAAGCTCCTTGAAATCATTGATGGCGTCGCGACGAATATTGCGGATCGCGACCCGCGCGCCCTCCGCCTCGTGGCGCACCAGCCGAATCATGTCCCGTCGACGCTCTTCGGTCAGGGGCGGCAACGGCACCCGTATGACCGTACCGGTCGTAGCCGGGTTCAAACCCAGTTCGGAGGTCATGATGGCCTTTTCAATCGCTCCCACCATGGACTTCTCCCACGGGGACACCACCAGCGTCCGTGCGTCTTCGACATTGATATTGGCGACCTGGCGCAACGGCACCTCGCTGCCGTAGTACTCCACGTGAATATGATCCAGCAGACTGGTATGGGCCCGGCCGGTACGAAGCTTGGTCAATTCCTGCTTCAAGGACTCCACGCTCTTGCCCATCCGTGTCTTGGCGTCCTGCTTGATGTCGTCAATCATGCCAACCACTCCTATTGCACCAGCGTTCCGATATCCTCACCCCGCACGACCCGCACAAGGTTTTCCTTCTTGAAAATATCGAATACGCGCAAAGGCAACCCGTTGTCCCGGCACAGCACCATGGCGGTGGCATCCATCACCATCAATTTACGCGCCAACGCCTCGTCGAAGCTCAGACTCGTGAAACGCTCTGCCGTCGGATCCTCCATGGGATCGGCGGAGTACACACCGTCCACCTTGGTCGCCTTGAGCATCACGTCCGCGCCGATCTCTATGGCCCGCAGGCTCGCCGCGGAGTCGGTGGTGAAATACGGATTGCCGGTTCCGGCAACGAACATCACGACCCGTCCACGCTCCAGGTGCTGCACCGCCCGGTTTCGATCGAACGGTTCGCAGACAGTCCCGACGGCGAAGGCGGACATGACCCGCGCCGGCGTGCCGCCGCGCCGCAGGGCATCCTCCATTGCCAGGCCGTTCATCACGGTGGCCAGCATGCCCATCTGATCGCCGGTCACCCGGTCCAGGCCCGCTGCGGCCAGACGCGCCCCACGGAACAGGTTGCCGCCGCCGATCACCAATCCGACCTGCACGCCGCTGGCGACGACTTCGCCGATCTCTCCCGCAATGCGTCCGAGCACATCGGGATCGACGCCAAAATCCCCGTCGCCCATAAGGGCTTCGCCACTGAGTTTCAACAGAATACGACGGTATTCCAGTTCCCTAGCCATTAGCCCAAATTTTCATAATGTTAAAGAGACATCCTGAGAGAGTTTATCAGGTTCCGACATGCCACCCAATGCCCGCTATTGTCCCCGTTTCGCGCACCCAACGCCACGCGCAAAATGGGGCCGCATTGCGGCCCCATTTTGCGCGTGGCAAACGCCGACCGCGGCCCGGCGCCGGCGGCCGGGCGCCCATCAGCTGCCGTGCACCTGGGCCATGACCTCGTCAGCGAAGTTTTCGGACTTCTTCTCGATCCCTTCGCCCAACTCGAGACGCTGGAAGGACACCACGGTGGCACCGGCCTTCTCCAGCAATTTGCCCACGGTGGTATCGGGGTCCTTGACGAACGGCTGCCCCAACAGGGTGACTTCACCGAGAAACTTCTTCAGACGCCCCTGAACCATCTTTTCGACAATCTCCGGGGGTTTGCCGCTCTCCTGAGCCTGGGCGGAAAAGATCTCCTTTTCCTTGTCGAGCATTTCCTGGGGAACCTGGCCCTGGTCCACGCACACCGGCCGGCTGGCCGCCACGTGCATGGCGATGTCCCGCGCCAGCTCGGCGTCGCCGCCTTCCAGCTGAACCAACACCCCGATGCGGGTACCGTGCAGATAACTCGCCAACACGCCTGCATCGGCGTGCACCCGCTCAAAGCGCCGCACGTTCACATTTTCCCCGAGCTTGGCCACCAGTTCCTTGCGGGCGTCGTCCACCGTCGCCGCCTCGCCGTCCTTCAACGGCATGGCGAGCAGCGCCTCCACGCTGTCGGGCGAAGACGCCAGCACGCGATCGGCCACCGCCTTGGCGAAGTCCTGAAACTCCTCTTTCTTGGCCACGAAGTCGGTTTCCGAGTTGACTTCGACCATGGCGGCATCGTGTCCGTCGGCGCCGGTCTCAATCACGATCACGCCTTCGGCCGCCACCCGCCCGGCCTTCTTATCGGCCTTGGCCAGTCCGGATTTGCGCAGCAGCTCGACCGCCGCATCCATGTCGCCGTCGGCCTCCACCAGCGCCTTCTTGCATTCCATCATCCCGGAACCGGTGCGCTCCCGGAGTTCCTTCACCTGTGTTGCACTAATCGCCATGATTGCACCTCAAATAAAAACGTCTTCAAGAAGCGCGAAGCCGCTATTGCGCGCCGCTGCCGGGGGCCTTATTCAGGCTGCCCGGACTCGGCGGCAGCGGGGGCGCCCGCTTCGGGCGCGCCTTTCGCCGGCTTCTTGGCGGCGGAACCGGACTCGGGCTCGCCGACATCGTCCAGCTCCACGAACTCATCGGTACTCCCGGCCATCTGGGCGGTGCTGGTGCGCCCCTCCAGGGCCGCGTCCGCAACGCCGCGCACATACAGCTGGACGGCCCGTATGGCGTCGTCGTTTCCGGGAATGACGTAGTCGACACCATCGGGGGAGTTGTTGGTGTCCACGATCGCGACCACCGGGACGCCCAGCTTCCTGGCTTCCTGGATGGCGATCTTCTCGTGGCCGACGTCCACCACGAACAAGGCATCCGGCAGGGTTTCCATGTTCTTGATGCCGCCCAGGCTGCGCTCCAGCTTTTCCATTTCCCGACGCAGCATCAGGGCTTCCTTCTTGCCCACTTTCTCGAAGCTGCCGTCTTCGGACATCGTTTCCAGGTCCTTGAGGCGCTTGATGGACTGGCGCACGGTCTTGAAGTTGGTGAGCATGCCGCCCAGCCAACGATGGTTCACATAGGGCATGCCGCAGCGGGCCGCTTCCTGCCCGACGATTTCCCGGGCGGCGCGTTTGGTGCCCACGAACAGGATTCTTCCCTTGCGCGCAGCCAGGCTGCCGACGAAGTTCAGCGCTTCCCGGTAGAGCGGAAGCGTCTTCTCCAGATTAATGATGTGGATTTTGCTTCTCTCGCCGAAGATGAAGGGTGCCATCTTGGGGTTCCAGAAGCGGGTCTGATGACCGAAATGCACGCCAGCTTCCAGCATCTGGCGCATGGTGACGTCTGCCATGATTCACTCTCCTGACGGGTTTGGCCTCCATACGTCCCATACAGAAACCGGTCCGCCCGCGCCCCCGTCGATCCGACAGGAAACAGGCGGCCGGCACCCAACTGCATGTGCCGACGTATGTGTGGAATTGGCGAGCGCCCGCCGAGCGGACGAAAGCCGGGTTAACAAGCGCGCTTTTATACCATAAACTGGACCGAGCAACAATCGAAACCGCGACTTACGCGGCGTCCTACCCATCCCCGAGCCAGCAGGTCCCAATGTCCGTCTCCATAAAGACCCCTGATGAAATCGAAAAGATGCGCGTCGCCGGGCGTCTCGCCGCAGAGGTGCTGTACATGATCCGCCCCCATGTCCGGGCCGGCATCACCACCGGCGAGCTGGACCGGATCTGCCACGACTACATCGTCAATGAGCAGCAGGCCATTCCGGCGCCCCTCAACTACCGGGGCTTCCCCAAATCGATCTGCACTTCTCTGAACCATCAGGTCTGCCACGGCATTCCGGGCAACCGCAAGCTCAAGAACGGCGACGTGTTGAATATCGACATCACCGTCATCAAGGACGGCTTCCACGGGGACACCAGCCGCATGTTCTTCATCGGGGAACCCTCGGTCATTGCCCGCCGGGTGACCCGGGTGAGCTTCGAGTGCATGAAGGTCGGTATCGAGATGGTGCGGCCCGGCGTCCGTCTGGGCGACATCGGGCATGCCATCCAGCAGCACGCGGAATCCCACAACTGCTCCATCGTACGCGAGTACTGCGGACACGGCGTGGGACGCGAGTTCCACGAAGAGCCCCAGGTCCTGCACTATGGCACGCCGGGCTCGGGCATGGAGCTGCAGGCCGGCATGACGTTCACCATCGAACCCATGGTCAATGGGGGCAAACGCCAGGTGAAGCTGCTGCCGGACGGATGGACGGTGGTCACCAAGGACCACAGCATCTCGGCGCAGTGGGAACATACCATCCTGGTGACCGATACCGGTCACGAGATCCTGACCCTGGGTCCGGACGAGCAACTGGCCTACCCACAGGGACCGTTTCCCGAATAGAGGACTCCGCCGTGCCCGAGCCGCTCGCGTCCGCCAACGCCACCGAATTCGCCTTCCCGGCCCTCTATGATATGGCAGACCTGGATCGCCGGCTGGCTCAGGGTGAACCGCCACTGAGCGCGCTGCGCCAGGCCCTCAAGGAAGGCAGCGCGACCCTGCGGGCGCGTTTTCACGAGGGCGCCGACCCGGAGGCTCTGGTCTACGGCCGCAGCTGGCTGGTGGACCAGGTGCTGGTGCGCGCGTGGCGCCGCCTGCTGGCACCCCTGGAGGGCACCCTGGCGCTGGTGGCGGTGGGCGGTTACGGACGCGGCGAACTGCATCCGTGCTCGGATATCGACCTCATGATTCTGCTGCCTCAAACCGAGCGCGAGGCGGCGGTCAAGCCCCTGGAGGCATTCATCACCTTTCTCTGGGATATCGGCCTGGAGGTGGGACACAGCGTACGCACGGTGGAGGACTGCGAGGAACTGGGGCGTGAAGACATCACCGTGGCCACCAACCTGATGGAGGCGCGCCTGCTGGATGGGCCCGCTTCGCTGTTCGAAGCCATGCGGACGCGTGTGGGACCGGACCGCATCTGGCCCAGCCGGGAGTTCTTCCAGGCCAAATGGCGCGAGCAGCTGGCCCGCCACCACAAGTACCACGATACCGCCTACAACCTGGAACCGAACATCAAGGAAGGCCCCGGCGGGCTGCGCGACATCCAGATGATCGGCTGGGTGGCCAAGCGGCATTTCGGCAGCGAAAACCTCGCCGGACTGGTGGACCACGGCTTTCTCACCCGGCCGGAATACGCCAGCCTGAGAGAGGGGCAGGCCTTTCTGTGGCGCATCCGTTTCGCCCTCCACACCCAGACCGGACGCCGGGAAGACCGGCTGCTGTTCGACTACCAGCGCACCCTGGCCGAAGAGCTCGGCTACCGCGCCCAGGGGCCGAACCTGGCGGTCGAGCAGCTGATGAAGGACTACTACCGGACCATCATGGAGCTGAACCGGCTCAACGAGATGCTCCTGCAGCTGTTCCAGGAAGCGATCCTGTACGCCGACAACCCTGACGAGCCGGCGCCCATCAACCGGCGCTTCCAGGCCCGGCGGGGGTTCATTGAAACGGTCGACGAAACGGTCTTCGCACGCTACCCCTTCGCGCTGCTGGAGATCTTCCTGCTGCTGGCCCAGCATCCGGAGCTCAAGGGGGTGCGGGCCGCCACCATCCGCCAGATTCGAAATCAGCGCTCGTTGATTACGCAAGACTTCCGCAATGACCTGCGCGCCCGCAGCCTGTTCATGGAGATCCTGCGCCAGCCCCGGGGCGTCACCCACGAGCTCAGGCGCATGAACCGCTACGGCGTGCTGGCCGCCTATCTGCCCACCTTCGGCCATATCGTGGGACAGATGCAGTACGACCTGTTCCATGTCTACACGGTGGACGAGCACACCCTGTGCGTCATCCGCAACCTGCGGCGCTTCGCCGTGCCCGAATACGCCGACGAGTTCCCCCTGTGCAGCCAGCTGGCCCACAACATTCCCAAACCCGAGCTGCTGGTGCTGGCGGCCTTGTTCCACGATATCGCCAAAGGCCGCGGCGGAGACCATTCGGAGCTGGGCGCCGAGGAAGCCGTGACGTTCTGCCGGCACCACGGCCTGAGCAACTACGACACCAATCTGGTGGCCTGGCTGGTGCAGAACCATCTGATCCTGTCGGTCACCGCCCAGCGCCGGGACATCAGCGATCCGCTGGTGATCAACGAATTCGCGCGCAATGTGGGCGATCGGGAGCGCCTCGATTATCTGTATCTGCTGACGGTGGCCGATATCCGCGGGACCAATCCCGAGCTATGGAATTCCTGGAAGGAGGCGCTGCTGGAGGAGCTTTACGTGGCCACCAAACGCGCCCTGCGTCGCGGCCTGGAACGCCCTCTGGATCACGACGAGCGCATTCGGGAGGTCAAGGCCGCCGCCCGGCGTCTGTTGGCGGTGGAGGGCGTGGAACGGGCCGATGTGGAAGCGCTGTGGAAAGACATCAGCGACGAGTACTTCCTGCGTCACACGCCCGACCAGCTGGCCTGGCACGCCCGCCTGATCACCCGTCGCGTCCCCGACGCCGGGCCGCTGGTGGACATCCGCCAGGAAACGGAACGTGGCGGTACCGAGGTATTCGTCTACGCGCCCGCCGAGGACCGTCTGTTCAGCCTGGTCACCGCCACCCTGGATCAACTGGGACTGACGGTGGCCGACGCCCGCATTATCACCACCGACAGCGGCTACACCCTGGACACCTATGTGGTACTGGAAGACTCCGGCGAGCCCATCCACGGCGAGTACCGGGCGGCGGAAATCCGCGACAGCCTGCTGCGCCAGCTGCGCGGGCCGGAACAGCGGCCTGCGCGGGTCACCCGTCGCCCCCCCCGCCAGTTCCGGCATTTTCCGATTCCCACCCAGGTGCAATTCAGCAGCGACGAGGCCCGCGAGCGCACTATCGTGGAGTTGATCACGGCGGACCGCCCCGGTCTGTTGTCCCAGGTGGGGCGGGCCTTCACCCACTGCGGCATCAGGCTGCAGAACGCCAAGATCGCCACCTTCGGCTCACGGGCCGAGGACGTGTTCTTCATCACCGACCAGGACAACCACCCGCTTGCCGACTCCGCCCAGTTCGAGTGCCTTAAACAGACGCTGATCAGTTATCTTGACGGTACTGATCCGGCGGCTGCCGCCAACTGAACCCGGGGCTTAGCCGATCTCCACCAACTCCAGAGCGTTGCCGTCGGGATCACGGCAGAACAACGCCGGCCGACCGGACCGGCTGCGGGTGTAGCCGACGCCGGCACGCTCCAGGGCGGCTGCCGTAGCCGCTACATCGCGGACCGTGAGAGCCACATGTCGATCCCGCCCGCCATGTGCCGGACGGCCATCGCTGGGGTCCGGATTGGGCAGCTCCAGCAAGTGGATCTGTGCGCTGCCGACATTCAACCAAGCGCCCGGGAAACCCAGATCCGGCCGGCCGTCGTCAACCTCGATGCCCAGCACGCCCTGATAGAAAGCCAATGCCCGGGCGGTGTCACTCACCAGTATGCTGACATGATGCAATCCCGACACTTCCATCGTTTCGTTCCTCCCATTGCAATCGACCTCCAAGGCACCGGCGAGGATAATATCGGCTTCGCTCCGCGAGCACCTCAGCGCCTGTTGGTCGATAGTCCTCCGGCGGTCAGTGCCCTAACTGCAGCGACAGCGCGGCGGCGGACAGCATAGTCAACCACGGCGGCGGTACCAATCGCGCGCCTGGCGCCGGCTTGGGGGCTTCAGCGGGATCGCGTATACTTCGCGTTTCCAAGCGCCCCGCATGGTACCGGGTTCGCGCCGGCCCTGCAGCCGCTCGGCACAGGCTTCAGCCCCGCTTTCCCATAAGCCGGGCCGCGCTGCCAAGGCTGGTTGGCGGATCCGAACCCGCGGCGCGGGCGGCGAAGCAAGACTCTGCACACCATGAATCCGGACCTGTCAAAACTGCAGCCGTATCCGTTCGAACGCCTGGCCGAGCTCAAGGCCGGTGCCGTGCCTCCAGCAGGCCTGGCACCCATCGATCTGTCCATCGGCGAGCCAAAGCACCCTTCGCCGGGTTTCGTGGTGGAGGAAATGATCACCCATCTGCACGGCCTGGCCCGCTATCCGGTGACCCGGGGCTCCGTCGAGCTCCGTGCGGCCATCGGCGACTGGCTTACGCGCCGGTTCGCCCTGCCGCAAGGCAGCATCGACCCGGAACGCCATGTGTTGCCCGTGAACGGTACCCGTGAGGCGCTGTTCGCCTTTGCGCAATCTGTGGTGGACCGACAGGAAGCGCCGCTGGTCGTCATGCCCAATCCCTTCTACCAGATCTATGAGGGTGCCGCCCTGCTGGCCGGCGCTGAGCCCTGGTTCCTGAACACCACCGCCGAGACCGGCTATCGCCCGGATTTCTCTCAGGTCCCCGAACAGGTGTGGCAACGCTGCCAGCTGATCTACCTGTGCTCCCCCGGCAACCCCGCCGGCGCGGTGATCGACCAGCACAGCCTGGCTGACCTGATCGAGCTGGCCGACACCCACGATTTCATCATTGCCGCCGACGAATGTTACAGCGAGATCTATCCGGACGAGCATGCGCCTCCCGCGGGCCTGCTGAGCGCAGCCGCCGCCGCGGGTCGCAGCGACTATCGGCGGTGTGTCGTGTTTCACAGCCTGTCCAAGCGTTCCAACGTACCGGGGCTGCGTTCCGGTTTCGTGGCCGGTGATGGCGATGTCATGGCCCCCTTTCTGCGCTACCGGACCTACCACGGCTGCGCCATGCCGCCCCCCACTCAGGCCGCCAGCATCAAGGCCTGGAACGATGAAACCCACGTGCGCACCAATCGCGACCTGTACCGGGAAAAGTTCGCGGCGGTCGTGGACATACTCAAGCCGGTACTGGACGTACACGCACCCGAAGCCGGCTTCTACCTGTGGCCCCGCCTGCCCATGGCGGATACCGAGTTCGCCCGCGGCCTGTTCGAGCAACAGCATGTCACGGTGCTGCCCGGCAGCTACCTGTCCCGCGAAGCCCATGGTCGCAACCCCGGTGCCGAACATGTGCGGATCGCCCTGGTCGCCCCCGTGGATGAATGCATCGAGGCGGCCCACCGGATAAGGGCGTTCCTCGCGCAGGCGGGCCATTGACCCGACGGATGCCCGCCGCCGTCTTCCGTTACCTGGAGAACACAATGAACGACATCGAAGCGACCATCGTTGAAGCATTCGAGCGCCGAGCCGAGATCACGCCACGCACGGTGGAAACCCATGTCAAGGAAGCGGTGCTGGAGGCCATCTCCCGGCTGGACGCCGGCAAGGCGCGGGTGGCGGAGAAAATCGATGGCCAGTGGGTCGTCCACCAGTGGCTCAAGAAGGCCGTGCTGCTGTCGTTCCGCATCGAGGACAACGCCTTCATCAAGGGCGGATTCACCAACTACTACGACAAGGTGCCCTCCAAGTACGCCGACTACAACTCCCGCGCCTTCCGCGAGGACGGCGTGCGGGTGGTGCCGCCGGCAACCGCACGCCGGGGCGCCTACATCGCGCCCAGTGTGGTACTGATGCCATCCTACGTGAATATCGGCGCCTATGTGGACAGCGGCACCATGGTGGACACCTGGGCGACGGTCGGCTCCTGCGCCCAGATCGGCAAGAACGTCCATCTGTCCGGCGGCGTGGGCATCGGCGGGGTGCTGGAGCCGATACAGGCCGGTCCCACCATTATCGAGGACAATTGCTTCATCGGTGCCCGCTCGGAGATCGTGGAGGGTGTGGTCGTCGAGGAAGGCTCCGTGATTTCCATGGGCGTCTACATCGGCCAGAGCACCAAGATCTACGATCGCGAAACCGATCAGGTCAGTTACGGGCGCATTCCGGCCGGTTCGGTGGTGGTATCCGGCAGCCTGCCTTCCAAGGACGGCAAGTACAGCCTGTATTGTGCGGTCATCGTCAAGCGGGTGGACGAGAAGACCCGCTCCAAGGTGGGCATCAACGAGCTGCTGAGAAGCATCTGAAACCGGGCGGTACCGACCCACCGGCAGGTCGGGTCGGTACCGCCGCAGCCGGGACAGTCCGCCATGGTAACCCTCTACGGCATCGCCAATTGCGACAAGGTCCGCGCCGCCCGGCGCTGGCTGGACGCCCACCACATCGATCACCAGTTCCATGATTTTCGCAAAGACGGTGTGGATGCCGACAGGCTGTCCGCCTGGTCACGGACGTTGGGCTGGGAAACGTTGCTGAACCGTCGGGGCACCACCTGGCGGCAGTTGCCGCCCAAAGACCGCGAGGCGGTCGACGCACAACGGGCCGTCGCGCTGATGACGGCCCATCCCGCCCTCATCAGGCGGCCGGTACTGGACCTGGACGGCAGCCTTCACGTAGGCTTCCGCGACAAGGAATACGAACAACTGTTCTCCTGAGCCGCTCGGCAACGCTCAGCACAGGCACCGCACAAGCCATGTCCGAAACGCTGGATCTCGCCCAGGCACTCATCGCGCGCGCTTCGGTCACTCCCGACGACGCGGGCTGTCAGCCGTTGCTGGCCGAGCGCCTGGAACGCATGGGGTTCCGGTGCGAGCCACTGCGGTTTGCAGAGGTGGACAACCTGTGGGCTCGACGCGGCGAGCACGGCCCGGTGCTGGCCTTCGCCGGCCACACCGATGTGGTCCCCACCGGGCCTCTCGACCAATGGAGTTCCGAACCGTTCGTTCCCAGCATCCGCGACGGCTATCTCTACGGCCGCGGAGCAGCGGACATGAAGGGCAGCCTGGCGGCTATGGTCACCGCGTGCGAACGCCATCTGGCGCGACATCCCGACAGCCGGGGATCGCTGGGCTTTCTGTTGACCAGCGACGAGGAAGGCCCGGCGGTGGACGGGACGGTGAAGGTGGTGGAGCATCTGGCCGCCCGGGGCGAGCACATGGACTGGTGTGTGGTGGGCGAACCCACCAGCTCGGAACAGGTCGGGGACGTCATCAAGAACGGTCGGCGCGGCTCCCTGAGCGCAGCGTTGACGGTGCTGGGCACCCAGGGGCATGTGGCCTATCCCCAGCTGGCCGACAATCCCGTCCATCGCGCGGCACCCGTGCTGACCGAGTTGTGTGCCACCGAGTGGGACCGTGGCAACGAATTCTTTCCGCCCACCACGTTCCAGATTTCCAACATACACGCCGGCACCGGCGCCACCAACGTGATCCCCGGCCAGCTCGATGTGTTGTTCAACTTCCGCTACTGCACGGAAACGGATGAGCGGCAGCTGCGCGCACGGGTCACCGGGATACTGGAACGCCATGGGCTGAACTACCGCATCCAGTGGACCCATTCCGGGGCCCCGTTTCTGACCGAGCCGGGAACACTGAGCGAAGCGGCCTGCGCCGCCGTGCGGGACGTCTGCGGGATCGAGCCGCAGCTCTCCACCAGCGGCGGCACCTCCGATGGGCGCTTCATTGCCCCCACCGGAACCCAGGTCATCGAGCTCGGCCCCGTCAACGCCACCATTCACAAGGTGGACGAATGCGTGCGTATCGAAGACCTGGACCGCCTGTCCCTCTGCTACGAACGGATCATCGACCGCCTGCTGACATGATCTGCTATCGGACCATGACTGCATTGTCCCCCATGCCCACTGCCGCCTTCACAGGCTTGCCGGCATGATGGCCATCAGCGGCTTTGCGCGCCGCCTGGCGGTCCTGGCACTGGCTCTGGGGCTGAGCGCCTGCTCCATGGGGCAGATGGTGGTGCGCGGCTCCGAACCGCTGATGGCCGGCGGTCTGAAGGCCATGAACAGGGAAACCGATCTCAAGCTGGCCAAAGCGGCCATCCCCGCCAATCTGGAAATGCTCCAGGGCATGATTGTGGAGGCTCCCCACAACGCACGCCTGCGCCTGTATGCCGCCCAGGGCTTCTACGCCTACAGCTTCGGCTTCGTGGAACTCCATGACCCCAAGCGCGCCGGCAAGCTGTATCGGCGCGGCTTCGACGACGCCCGTGTGGCCCTGAAGAAGGCCGGCCTGAAGGGCGACATCACGCGCATGCCCTTGAAGAAACTGGATACGGAAGTGGCACAGTTGGGTCACCAGGCTGTGCCGGCGCTGTTCTGGACGGCCACCTGCTGGGCGGAATGGATCGACATGAACCGCAACAGTCCGACCGCCATCTCCCAGCTGGCCCGGGCCGCTGCCCTGATGAAGCGCGTCCTCGAATTGCAGGAAGACTACTACTACGCCGGTGCCGACCTGTTCTTCGGTGTCTACTACGGCAGCCGCTCACCCATGTTCGGCGGCAACATGAAGCTGGCCAGGCACTACTTCGACAAGGCGCGCGCGGCGACCCACGGCAAACTGCTGATGGTGGACGTGCTGCGCGCCCAGTACCTGGACCGCCAGGAGCAGAACCGCAAGGCGTTCCACGACCGTCTCACCGCCGTCGTGAAGGCTCCCGAGGGGTTGCTGCCGCAGATGGCGCTGGCCAACCAGATGGCGCGGGCGCGGGCCCGCTACCTGCTCAAGAAGGAGGCGGCGTGGTTCTGAGGCACATCCTGTCGGCGGCGGTTCTGGTGGTGGGCCTCGCACTTTCGGCAGCGCCCGCATCGGCCGCCACCACCTATACCCTCAAATTCGCCACCCTCGCGCCGGCCGGCTCGACCTGGATGAACCTGCTGGCGGCGTGGGGAAAGGAAGTCAAAGCGCGCAGCCACGGCCGGCTGGTGTTCAAGTTCTACCCCGGGGGCGTCCAGGGGGACGAAACGGACGTGCTCCAGAAGATCCGTTTCGGCCAGCTTCAGGGGGCGGCATTCACCGGCTACGGCATCGGGCACATCTACTCCCCGGCCCGTGTGCTGGAGGTCCCCTTCCTGTTTCGAAACTATGGGGAAATCGATTACGTCCGCCATCATTTGATGCCTTCTTTCCGCCGCGGCTTCAAACAGCATGGCTTCCGGCTGCTGGGCTGGATGGAAGTGGGCTTCGTGCATTTCTTTTCCAAGCAGCCCATCCGTTCCCTGGACGATCTGAAGAAGAGACGCATCTGGCTCTGGCAGGGGGACCCTCTGGGGCAGGCATTCTTCGACGCCAGTGACCTGGCGCCGGTGCCCCTGTCCATCACCGACGTGTTCACCAGTCTTTCCACGGGGCTGATCGATACCGTGTATTGCACCCCGCTGGCCGCGATCGCGCTGCAATGGTTCACCCAGGTGAGCTACATGACCAAGTTACCCATGGCCGACGGCATCGGCGCCCTGGTGGTTTCCAACCGCTTCTTCGACCGGCTGCCGCCCGACCTGCAGAAGCTGTTGCAGAACACCGGCCGGGAAACCGGCCACAAGCTGATCGAAGCCACCCGCAAGGACAACCGCAAGAGCCTGAAGGTGCTGCAACGTCAGGGCATCAAGTTCACCCTGCCCGCGGACCACGTGGATCCGAAGACCCTGTACAAGATACGGGACAAGGCCGCCGCCACCCTGATGGCAAGCGGCTATATTCCCAAGGCCGAGTTCCAGCGCACCAAGAAGCTGTTGGCGAAGTACCGCCGGTCCCATCCTGCAGACCGCGCCAGCGATGCCAAGTGATGCGCCGACCACGGTTGGCGCTGAACTGATCAGAGACGGGTTGGTGCGCCTGGAGGGCGTACTGGCCGGCGCCAGCCTGCTGGGCCTGCTGGGCCTGACGCTCACCCAGGTCATTGCCCGCAACCTGTTCGACACCGGTTTTCCTCTGCTGGACACGCTGGCCCGCCATCTGGTCCTGTATGTGCTGTTCTTCGGCGCCGCCCTGGCCCTGGACGCCCGCCGCCATATAAAGATCGATGTCCTGGCCCTCTGGATACCCGACCGCTGGCAGCGCCGGCTGTCGCGCCCATTGGACGTCGTGGGCGCTACCGTCTGCGCCCTGCTCGGGTGGGCGGCCGTCCGCTACTGGCAGGTTTCCTGGAGCTACGCCGGCCCGGACGGCACGTGGGCTGCCCTGATGGACCTGGTGATTCCGGTGGGCTTCCTGCTGCTGGCCGTGCATTTCGCCCTTGACGCCCTGATCGGACGGCCGCCCCGGGAGACGGGTTCGTGATCGCCGCGGCCGTGGTGCTGCTCGTGCTGTTGGCGGGCATCGGACTGCCGCTGTTCGTGGTGCTGGGGGCCGGCGCCCTGCTGGCGACCCATCACGCCGGGCTCAATCCGGCGGTGCTCATCATCGAGTTGAACCGGGTGGCCGCGTCCCCCAATCTGATGGCCATCCCGCTGTTCACCTTTGTGGGCGTGGTGCTGGCCGCAGGCGGCGCACCCCAACGGCTGATCCGCATGTTCAACGCGTTGCTGGGCTGGCTTCCGGGCG
>DATFML010000472.1:0-7529 GCA_035266965.1 Gammaproteobacteria bacterium | reverse complement strand
GCGTCGTTGGTGGCCCGCGCCCACCCGGTTGCGCGGCAATGGGCAGTCCCGCGCTGGCCATGGTACGTAACCCCACGAATCCGAATGCCCGGTTCAAAGAGAGCACGGCGCGCAGGGGACGCGAACGCTGCCGCCGGAATCGCGCTGCGTCGCGAAGGAGTTGGTGCCGTCGATGTCGTCAGAAGTGGCTTACGTGCGAGACGGTCATTGAGGCCGTCGGCGCCCCAGAGGAGACTCGAATGCCCGTACGAAATAGGGTCGGTGGAGCGAGTGACTCGGTCGCGTTGGTCTTCGTGTACAACGCAGATGGCGGCATTTTCAATACCATCGCCGACATCGGCCGAAAGATAACCTCCCCCGATACGTATGCATGTCAGCTTTGTGCTTTGACACATGGGTACTTTACCGTGCACCGGGAGTGGAAAGAGTTCGTGGAAAGTCTGAATTCCGCTTGCGAGTTTCTTCACCGGGGTGAATTCATCGAACGCTACGGGGCGAGCGAGGTTCCTTTCCCCGCGGTCTTTGTGAGAAGTGATGAGACATTGTCCCTGCGCCTGGATGCCACCGATCTGAATCGATGCGATACGCTCGATGCACTGAAGGACCTTGTCAGGACACGCTGTGGTTAGCCTCTCAGCGGGTGGCGTCTGCGCCGCGCCTACGGCGATAAACCTCTAGTAAGGTCTTCTCGAAAGGCGTGTGCATGCAGGCGCCTTGCCCTGGGCCCGGTGTCGCCCGCTGAGTTATCCGGTACCTGGGTGCTTTCAGCGCTGAAGGGGATGCTGGTCCGGCATTGTACAAGTGACCGGGCGGGGACGGGACCAGTCCCAAGCAAGTGGCAGACCGGCGGGGAAATGACGACGGGGACGCCGTGGTGAACAGAGAAAGTCATCGGGGGGGAACCGGGCCTGAGCGGCCGGTTCGTACCATGGGACACTCTGTCCGCCACGCAGGGAGGCAGGCTGCGCCGGACTCCCGGCCAGGTGCGTCACACGCCGAGGTATTCGTGCATGATCTGGGGGTCGGCGTGCAGCTCGGCAGGCGTGCCCTCATACACGACGTGCCCGTTGTTGAGAATGTAGCAGCGCTGGGCGATGGACAGGGCGGCCGCCACATTCTGCTCCACGATGACGATGGTGCGGCCCTCTTCGGCCAACTGGCGGGTGTCGGCCAGCAGGTCCTGCACGATGATGGGCGCCAGTCCTTCGAAAGGCTCGTCCAGCAGGATCAGGCGGGCGTCGCGCACCAGGGCGCGGGCGATGGCCAGCATCTGCTGTTCGCCGCCGGACAGGTCCGTGCCCCGGCTGCGCCGGCGTTCCTTGAGGCGGGGGAAGTATTCGTAGATGCGTTCCAGCGGCCAGGCATTCTCGGCGCTCAGGGAGGCCAGCTGAAGGTTTTCCTCCACGTTCAGGCTGCCGAAGATGCGTCGCTCTTCGGGTACCAGCTGGATACCCCGTTGGGCGATCTCGTACGGGGGCAGTCCCCGGATGTCATTGCCGTCGAAACGAATGGTGCCGTTGTGCGGCTTGACCGCACCCACCACGGATTTCAGCGTGGTGCTCTTGCCGGCGCCGTTGCGGCCCAGCAGCGCCACCACTTCGTGCTCGTCCACATGCATGTCCACGTCGAACAGTACGTGGGAGTCGCCGTAGTAGCTGTTGATGCCTTCGATCTCCAGCAGGCTCATACCTCCTCCATACCTCCCAGGTAGGCATCCTGCACGCGCTGATCGCCCTTGATCTCTTCGGGCGTGCCCTCGGCCAGCAGGCGTCCTTCCTGCAATACGCTGATGTATTCGGCCAGCTCGAACATGGCGTCCATGTCGTGTTCAACCACCACCAGGGTGCGCCCGGCGCGGATCTGCTTGAGCAACTGCACGGTATCGGCGCGCTCGCGCGGGCTCATGCCCGCCAGGGGCTCATCCAGCAGCAGCACATTGGGCGCATTGGCCAGCGCCAGACCGATCTCCAGGCGGCGTTTCTCGCCGTAGGCCAGCTCGGTGACCGGTACATCGGCCCGTTCCAGCAGGTTGACCATCTCCAGGGTGGCTTCGATCTGTCCGTGCAGGCCCGGCACCCCGTGCAGGGAGGTGAGCATGTCCGGCCGGAACTCGCCGCGAATTCGCGCCAGCACCGGGATCGCCAGGTTCTGGGCCACGGTGAGCTTGGCGAACAGCTGGTTGATCTGATAGCTCTTGCTCATGCCGAGCTGGGAGACGGCGGTGACGCCCAGGCCGGTGATGTTGGCGCCGTGCAGGAAGATCTCGCCTTCGGTGGGAGCCACCTCGCCGGCCAGCATCTTGAAGAAGGTGCTCTTGCCGGCGCCGTTGGGTCCGATGATGCCGCGCAGCTGCCCCTCCGGAATCGACAGGGTGATGCCTTCGTTGGCGGTCAGGCCGCCGTAGCGCTTGGTGAGATTGCGGCATTCCAGGGCCGGCATGCCCTTGTCGGCGGCCTTGGGCGTGATGTCCAGGCCCTTGGCTCGTCGGTGTGGAGTGTCGGCGTGGAAAGCGTAATCGGGCACTTCGTCTTCGCGAAGTTGGGCGTCCGGTACGCCCGCCACCGCGTGGCGACGGGTCACCTCTGCCGACAATTCGGCCACGTCCGGTTCGGTGGCGACCCGGCGGGGTGTGAACAGGGTTTTTACGGCGCCCAGCAGGCCCTGGCGGAAAACGGTGATGAGTACCACGAACACCACACCCAGGATCAACTTCCAGGCGGGGGCGATGGTCGGGAAATCCTGCAGCGAATCCCTGAGCCCCAGCCACACACCGGCGCCCAGCAGCGGGCCGAACAGGGTGCCGGCGCCGCCGATGACGCTCTGCATGACCAGTTGGCCGGAAGTGTGAAACGCCAACGCGTCCGGCGGCATGTAGGATTGCAGCACGCCCAGCAGCCCGCCTGCGATGCCCCCGAACCCGGCGGCGATCACGAAGGCCGCCAGCTTGTATTTGCGTACCGAGTGGCCGGTGGCCAGCGCCCTGGGGGAGTTGTCCCGCAGGGCGGTGAGCACCTGCCCGAAGGGGGAGAGGACGATGCGATGGGCGATGACATAGCCGATGAAGAAGAAGACGGCAATGAAGCCGAACATCTGCCAACCCGACTGCAGCTCCACGGCCCAGCTGCCCAGCCCCAGGGTGGGGGTCGGAACGCCGGTCAGGCCGTTCTCTCCGCCGGTCCAATTGGACAGGGGCGAGAGCTCGAGAAAATGGAACATCTCGGCAAAGGCCAGGGTGATCATGGCGAAGTAGATGCCGCTGCGGCGCAGGGTGAAGAAGCCCACCAGTGCACCCGCCACCATCGCGACCAGGGTGCCGATGAACAGCGCCAGCACCACGTTGGTCATGCCGGTCTGGGTAAGCAGAAACGCCGAAACGAAGCCGCCCACCCCGAAGAACGCCGCCTGGCCGAACGACAGCAGCCCGGTGAAACCGAACAGGATGTCGAAGCCCAGTCCGAACAGGCCCCAGATAAGGATGCGACTGGCCATGTCGGCGCCAACGCCCAGCAGCGGCAGTACCAGGGGGCACAGAAACAGGACAATCAGCGTGATCAGTTCGGCGACCCAGGGTCGCCCGGCGCCGCGCGTGGCGAGATTTCTCAGGATCATTCGCGCCCTTCGATTCCAAACAGGCCTTGTGGCCGTACCGCCAGCAGCAGCGCCATGACGGCGAACAGCATGACGTGGGAGTAGGCCGGATTGAACATGGATGTGAGACTGACGATTTCCCCGGCGATGATGCCGCCCACGACAGCCCCGGGAAACGAGCCCACACCGCCGATGACGATGACGACGAAGGACTGTACCAGGATGGCCTCGCCCATGTCGGGAGTCACCGCCACGATGGGCGCGTTGATGATGCCGGCGAAGCCCGCGGTCATGGCGCCTATGCCGAACACCAGCAGGAACACGCGGTACACGTTGATGCCCAGCATGTTCACCATCAGGCTGTCTTCGATGCCCGCACGCACGATCATGCCGATACGCGTGCGGTAGAGAATCAGGTAGAGAAGCAGTAGAACGACGGCGACGATCACCATCACTTCGATGCGGTAGGTGGGGTAGAACAGGAACCCGAGCTTGGTGATGCCCTGGCCCCATTCGGGAACCGCCACGCGCTGGCTGATGCCTCCGAACCCGAGGCGCACCGCTTCGGTGATGATGATGCCGATGCCGAAGGTGACCAGTATCTGGTCTTCGGCGGGACGCTGATAGAAATAGCGGATGATGATCCGCTCCATCAGCAGTCCGACGATGAGCGCACCGGCCATGCCGCCCACCATCGCCAGGACGAACGAGCCGGTATGCTCCATGGCCACGAACCCCGCATAGGCGCCCACCATGAACAGGGCGCCATGGGCGAGGTTGAGCACGCCCAGCGTGCCGTAGATGACGGTCAGGCCTGCGCTGATCAGTGCCAGCAACAGGCCCAGCGCCAGTCCGTTGAACAGCTGGGACAGAAACAGCGGCAAGCTGGGCATGCTCACGGTGCGCCCTCGTTCAGGTGTAGGAGCCGAGCTTGCAGCCGAAGTGACCCTTGGGTGGCATCACGTCAGGGCCGGCCACCGACTCGACGATGTCATAGTAATCGTCCTTGCTGCGCATTGTCTTGGGCTTCTTGCCCCGGATCACGAACACCGGCCTCACCAGCTGATGGTCGTCGCCACGCCACCACACCTCGCCGATATCGGTGTTGATGTGCTTGCCCTTCTCGTACTCCTTGATGACCGACGGCGGATAGAAGGTGCCGGCGCCTTCCACCGCATTGGCCCACAGCATGGTCTGCAGGAATGCGATATGGGCGGACCAGCCCGGCTTGCGGCCGTTGCGCTTTTCGAAGTCGTCCACGAACTGCTTGGCCAGCGGGTTGGTCTCGGCCAGCGTCCACCAGAACTCGGTGGTGCCGTAGACGCCCTGCATCAGCTCGGGGCCCACTTCCTGGGCGAGGAACGGCGCCATGTAAGGCACGACCATGGTCATGCGGTCCATCAGCCCGAACTGCTGGGCCTGTTTGATGGAGTTGACCGCATCCCGGCCGAAGCAGATGTTGACCAGCACGTCGGCGCCGCTGTTGGCGATGTTCAGCAGGTAGGTGCTGAAGTCCGAGGTGCCAAGCGGCGAGAGCTGGTTGGTGACGGTGGTCCAGCCCTGCTTCTCGGTGAACTCCTTCATGGAGTTGTAGACGGTGTGCCCGTAGGTGTAGTCGGGCGTGAGGTAGGCGACTTTCTTGTTCGGCCCCAGCGCGTTCTTGATGACCGGTGCGAGTGCCTTGGATGCCGTATAGGCGAAATGGCAGGCCCGGAAGCTGTAGCGCTGGCAGTCCTTGCCGGTGGTGTCGTTGGAGCCGCTGATGGCTGCCAGATAGATGGTCTTTTCCCGGTCGCACAGCTTGCCGCTGGCGATGGCCACCGCGGAGCTGACGCTGCCGCTGACCATCATGGCCTTCTTGTCGCTGATGTACTTGGAAATGGCCTGCACCGCGACATTGGGTTTGGTCTGGTTGTCGGTGACGCCATGCTCGATCTTCTTTCCGAGCACGCCCTTCTTGCCATCGGGAGCATAGGCGCGGGCCAGTTCGCTGCCCTGGTTGAGGTGGTCGATGGCCAGCTGATAGCCTTTGATCTCGTCTTCCCCCTGGGCCGAGTAGGGGCCGGTGCGAGGTACGCTGAGCCCCACGAACACCGAGCTGCCCTGAATGCCGGCAGGATAGTTGCCGAGGGCCGGATGCTCCGCCGCCAGCGCCAGGCGACCGAAGCCGCTCGACAGCAGCAGTCCGCCGGCCACACCGGCGCCGGCCTTGAGGAAGTCGCGGCGGTCGATGCCGGACCTGGTTTTCTTCGGATCGTTCTGGTCGTCGTTCATATGGGTCTCTCCTCCCTACGCCCTTGCATGAAGGGTGTCTGCTTCGTCGAAGGACCCTCACCGCCCAAGGCGGATCGGACCCACCTGCCATCGTTGCCCGTTCCCTTCGTGATCGTTCTTCGAGGGCACGCCGTCCCGTCCCCTTCGATTATTCGACATTAAGCCCAAAGGGCGCTTCGGCGGTCGGGTGACTCCACTCGCTCGCCACTACAATGCAGCAATATTGCGCCGGATAACAGACCGTCCCGCACCCGGGACGCCACTATCGAGCCCGCAGGGAAGCGGGCAAAGGTATAAAGTCGGTAAACAAAGGCTGCGCAGCACTTCAGTCCACCTTGCCAGGGTCTGTCCGCGGCAGTGCCGGGACGACGGTAACCACCGGGCGCGGGGTGGCCACGGGGCACGCGGGGTGTCGAATCCTGCGATTGTTGTTGCTTGTGTCAACTCGCGACCGGTCGAACACCGGCGCCATGATATATACGATACCGCCCTCGTTGTCCTGCGTGTCCCACTGTGGGACTGGCTACGTCAATGGGGTGTTAGATTCCAGCATTACGCAACCGTCGGGTCAAGCCTGCAATGCCGATGTGTCGGGAATTCGGTGTCCGGCAGCAGGGCCCGACAGGCCTCCGAATGGACTGGAGTGGCGCATTTGAACCATTGCCGATGCCGGGGAGGGGGCGGCGCCGGGACATGGGGCGCGGAGCCCCCTCCAGCAGGGCTTGCGGGCTTCGTGTCGGAGGAATCCGACGCAGGGCCACGGCCGCTTCCCCGCGGCACCCGCTGCCGGCGGTTCAGCCCGGTTGTCGCCGTTGGCGGGAATTTTTATAGTGAGCCGTACCGGTAGCCGGACTCGTCTCCCTGGGCCGAGCCGGCGGCCGCTTTTGTTCCCGGCCCGGGGCCGAGTGCCGCGCGCCGTGGATTTTGGCCCCGGCATTGGGGCCAAGAGGGGGTGGCGGATGCCTTTGAAGGCCTGTCCCGGCTGCGGGCGTGCGGTGCTGGATACTGCCGTGAAATGCCCGGCTTGCGGCGCCAGGCTGCAGGGCGCTCCCCAGGGTTTTCTGACCACTCCGTTTATCTGGGCCCTGCTGGTGGGCGGACCGTTGCTGGTGTTGGTGGGTGTGGTCGGTCTGTACGTGGGTGGCGCGTCGTCCGCTGTCGGGTCGGTCGCCAGTGTGTTGTTGGGTGCCGGATTGACCTATGTCGGGGTCCGTGCCCGTCGACGCTGAATGCTCCGATCCCAGCTCTATTGCGCTACCATGGATACCGGCGGTATGGCCATCGCCGTCCGTTGCGTCCGTGGAGCAACCCCGATTCCAGGTCGCCGGCGGGAACGGCTTTCGCCCGTGGCGCACATCAACGATAGCGGTCGTCAGCAATGAATCCTGTATCCAAGCCGAATCCGGTGTCCCTCACGACGCTGCACAGCGCCGACGGTCATGCTTTTCGATATACGCGGGAATCGGTGGAACATATACGACGCAGTCTGGGACTGGATCTCGCCGGCATCGGAAGCCGGGAAGAGCTGGGCGAGCGCTTCCTGGAATGGATTGCAGCCGCCACCGATCGCTGCCCGGCCATGACCCTCGCTCTGGATTCCCTGCTGCGTTACGACGGACCCGACGGGCGGCCCGAGATCTCCGGGGAACTGGAGGAGGAACTGGCGG
>DATFML010000471.1:0-2930 GCA_035266965.1 Gammaproteobacteria bacterium | reverse complement strand
CACGGCATCGCCTGCGCCGACACGGTCACCCAACTGGGTGCACAGCTGGGCCGACGCGCCGTGCTGCTGCACCTGGGAGCCGGTTGCTCGGCCACCGCCCTGCTGGAAGGGCGCAGCGTGGATACCACCATGGGCCTGACGCCCCTGGAAGGCCTGGTAATGGCGACCCGCAGCGGCGATGTGGACCCCGGCGCGCTCATCTACCTGCTGCGCGAGCACGGACTGTCCCTGGACGAGTTGGACGAGGGGCTCAATCACCACAGCGGCCTGCGGGGCCTGTCCGGGTTCAGCGACGACATGAAGACCCTGCTGGAGCGTCGCGAGGAACCCGCCGCCGCCCTGGCGGTGGAGGTGTTCTGCTACCGGGCCGCCAAGGCGGTGGCCGCCCTCACCGTAGCCCTGGGGGGCCTGGATCAGATGATTTTCAGCGGCGGCATCGGTGAACACGCCGTGCCCGTCAGGGCGCGCATCGCCGAACAACTGGCATGGTTGGGTGTAACAGTGGACACCGATGCGAACACCGCCAACCGGGCGCTGCTGTCGGAAGCGGGGAACGCGGTGGAGGTGCGCATCGTGGCCGTGGACGAAGGCCGGGAAATCGCCCGCGAGACCGCCGAATTGAGCGCTCCGTGAACGACGTACCGGCCATGGGCTTCAGGCGCGCCGACGCAGCACGCAGAAGGTGAAGGCCTGCTCGGCGCCGGCGGGGGTCAGGTGCACATCCCGCAAACTGCTGATCAATTCGAAATCCGCGCCGAACACCGCCGCCAGCGCGGGCGCGTCATAGCGTGCCACGTCCAGTCCGCTGCACTTCAGCGGGCCGTCCTCGGCGAAGGTGCCGATCACCATATAACCGCCGGGCGCCAGCGCCCGCGCCAGGATGCCCCGATAGCGTTCCCGGTCCGCTTCTTCGGTGAGGAAATGAAACACGGCACGGTCGTGCCACAGATCGAAGGGATGGGGCGATTCGAAGGCAAGCACATCCTGCTCGTACCACTCCACCTGCGCGGCCCTCGGGCCCAGGCGCTCGCGGGTCACGGCCAGGGCCGCACCGGACACATCCAGCACCGCCGGGCGCTTGAAGCCGGCATCCAGCAGGCAGTCCACCAGCACCGAAGCGCCGGCACCCACATCGAGAATGCGCCCCTCGGGCGGCAGCCCCGTCGATTGGATCAGCTCCATGGAAACCTGCGGATGGGATTGATACCAGCTGACCTGATCCGTGGCGCGGTTGCCGTAGACATTTTCCCAGTGGGCTTTTCGTTCAGTCATCGTCTGTCGATCCTTAAGGTGTTTCGCCTTCGCTGCGGTAGACCTCTTCGCCGTCGGCGCGCACGGTCACCGCCACCGGTATGCCCTGGCGGACGCTCTCGGTCACCACGCAGAAATCCTCGAACAAGCCGGTGCAGCGCTGCAGGCGACCGGCACCGTCGAGGCCGCCCACGTCGATACGCACATCCAGAGCGCCCACCCGCAACCGCCCGTGCTCGCTGCGCGTCATGGCGCCGCTGACGGTGGCCTTCATGCCGCCCGGCTCCAGGCGGGACTTGCGAAGGCAGAACAGCAGACTGGCGCTCAGGCAGTTGGCCACCGATGCCGCCAGCATGCGCGCCGCATTGGGGCCGTGCTGGTGGCCCAGGGGTTCGGGCTCGTCGACGGTGAGCTCCGGGACGCCGTCCCAATCGAAGCGTACCCGGAACTCGTAGTCCCGGATATGTTCCACCTGCACCTGGAACGACGGTTCGCTGCTCATCGGGGCCTCCACGGAACTGACATCATACATTCAACCGCCAGATGGCGAGGTTCAAGGCGCCGGCAAAGCCGACCCAGGCCAGGTACGGGACCAGCAACACGCCGGCCAGGGGCCGCCGGCTCCAGAACGCCGCCGCGGTCGCCAGGATGGCGAACCACAGCAACACCACGTCCACGAAGGCGATACCCCGGCGTTGCAGTCCGAAAAACAGCCACGACCACAGGCCGTTCAGCGCAAGCTGCACCAGGAACAGGCCCAGGGCCCGGGGCGCACCGGCCAGACCGGCGGGCAGCCACACCAGCCACGCGGCCAGTGCCATCATCAGATACAACACTGTCCACACCGGCGCGAACAGCCAGGGCGGCGGTGTCCAGGCGGGTTTGACCAGCTGCCCGTAGTCCGGCCCCGGTGCGTAGCGGGCGCCGAACCAGGCCACAGCGAAGCACAGCCCCACCCAGAACACCAGCCCCATGGCAGCGCGAACCGTGTGACCCATGGCATAAGCTCCCGCAACGGTGGACGATCCGTATCGCCGGGGATCGGCTTCAGGCGACCCCGGGCACCCGCGCCGGGCACGGCCGCCGCCGTCACCAGCCGTCTGTCGCAGTGTACCGCCACCGGGCCCCGGACTCGACCGGGCACCTTTAGAGGCGGCCCCGGAGGTAGGGTATAATATACGCTGTTTCACTCCGTTTCCGGCGTACCATGAGCGACGAATCCCCTCTTCAATTTCCCTGCAGCTTTCCCGTCAAGGCCATGGGACGGGCCGGCTCCGACTTCGAAGGCCAGGTGGTGGCCATCGTGCGCCGCCACGCCCCGGACCTGGGCGAGGGCGCCGTGCGCACCCGGGCGAGCCGGGCGGGCAGCTACCTGTCGGTGACCGTCAACGTGCGCGCCCGCAGCCGCGAGCAGCTGGATGCCATCTATCGGGACCTGACCGCCTGCGAAGAGGTCTTGATGGCCCTCTAGGGCCGCTCATGGCTATCGTGGCGCCGAAACCCGTCGGCCTCAGCAGCGACGAAACCCTACCCCTGCGGGTCCGCCGCCTGGGTCTGGCGGACTACGAACCGGTGTGGCGGGAAATGCAGGCGTTCACCGCGGCGCGCCAGGAGGCCAGCATGGACGAACTGTGGCTGGTCCAGCGCCCGCCGGTGTTCACGGTGGGCCTGAACGGCAA
>DATFML010000470.1:0-2478 GCA_035266965.1 Gammaproteobacteria bacterium | reverse complement strand
GCAGCTCGGTGACCACGATGGACTGGCGGCCGTTGGACTCCTCGGTCTCCACGTGGGTGCGGCCCCGCACGTAGATGCGTCCGCGCCCGGTGTGATAGGCCTCGTGTATGCCCCGCACACCGTTGATGATGCCGGCAGTGGGGAAATCGGGGCCCGGCACGTGCTCCATGAGGCCGTCGATGTCGATGTCCGGGTTTTCGATCAGGGCGAGGCAGGCGTTGACGGTCTCGGTCAGGTTGTGGGGCGGGATGTTGGTGGCCATGCCCACCGCGATGCCGGCCGAGCCGTTGACCAGCAGATTGGGGATGCGGGTGGGGAAGACCGAAGGTTCCTGCTCGGATTCGTCGTAGTTGGGGACGAAATCCACGGTCTCCTTGTCGATATCCGCCAGCAGCTCGTGGGCAATGCGGGCCATGCGCACTTCGGTGTAACGCATGGCGGCCGGCGCGTCGCCGTCCACCGAGCCGAAGTTGCCCTGGCCGTCCACCAGCATGTAGCGCATGGAAAACGGCTGGGCCATGCGCACGATGGTGTCGTAGACGGCGGTGTCGCCGTGGGGGTGGTATTTACCGATGACGTCGCCGACCACGCGGGCCGACTTCTTGTAGGGTTTGTTCCAGTCGTTGCTGAGCTCGCTCATGGCGAACAGCACCCGCCGGTGCACCGGCTTGAGACCGTCGCGTACATCCGGCAGGGCGCGCCCCACGATCACGCTCATGGCGTAATCGAGGTACGACTGCTTCATCTCGTCTTCGAGATTGACCGGCAGGACTTCTTTGGCAAATTCGGCCATCAGCGGGCGTCTGACACCTTGGTTCCGTGAGAACAGCGCCCGGAGAGGCGCTCAAGCCCGCTATCTTACCATAGGAGGGTCAGGTACTGCAGCTTGGCTGGAATCGGTCTGAGGCTGGCTCACGCGCTCTGGCGCACCCCGGGCGCCAACGGCCGGGAAACTGCGGCTCCCCTGGGGACAGTGACGCTTGGCACTGCCGGTGGGTTACGGCGCCAACGACGCGCCTAACCCACCCTACGTGGTCTTTCCGTGCTTTCCGTGTCTTCCGTGGCGCATTGGATTTCTGGGTTTCGGTTCATGTAGCGCCCAATCACCGAAGGGCATTGCGCCGGGCGTACCGCTAGGCGGCACGGCTGCCCATGAGGGCCGCCATCTTGGCCGCATCGGGCTGGCGCACGACCCCGCGCTCGGTCACGATGGCGTCAACCAGGGCGGCCGGAGTCACGTCGAAGGCGGGATTCCAGGCGCCGGCACCGGCGGCCGCGACCGGCCGCCCCGCGAAGCTGAGGACCTCCTCGGGGCTGCGGGTCTCGATGGGGATGTCGGCGCCGCTGGCCACGTTCATGTCCACGGTGGAGGTGGGCGCCACCACCATGAAGCGGACGCCGTGATGACGGGCCGCCACTGCCAGGCCGTAGGTGCCGATCTTGTTGGCCACATCGCCATTGGCGGCGATCCGGTCCGAACCCACGATCACCCACTGAACCTTGCCGCGGGCCATGAGATGGGCCGCGGCGCCGTCGGCGATCAGGGTCACGGGAATATGATCGCGCACCAGCTCCCAGGCGGTGAGGCGGGCACCCTGCAGCCAGGGCCGGGTCTCGTCGGCGAACACGTTGCCGATGTGGCCGGCGCTCCAGGCACTGCGGATCACGCCCAGAGCGGTGCCGTAGCCGCCGGTGGCCAGCGAGCCGGTGTTGCAGTGGGTCAGCACGCCGCGGGCATCTTCCAGCAAGGCCGCTCCCAGATCGCCCATCAGATGGTTGGCGGCGATGTCTTCCTCATGAATGGCGCGCGCCTCCTCCAGTAGCGGTGCCTGCGGATCGCCGTCGATGGCCGACAGGCGCCGGCGCATGCGGTCCAGGGCCCACACCAGATTCACCGCCGTCGGCCGGGCCTGCGCCAGCAGCTCCAGGTCCGCTTCCAGCCCGTTACGCCAGTCCCCGGGTTGGGCGGCGTGACGCGCCCGCGCCGCCAGCACCACGCCGTAGGCCGCCGTGATACCGATGGCCGGCGCGCCCCTCACGACCATGGAACGGATGGCATCGGCCACTTCCCCGACGGTGGCGGGCGCGAGGTAATCCTCCTGTCCCGGCAGATAGCGCTGGTCCAGCAGCCGGAGGCCGCCTTCGGTCCATTCCACAGCCCTTACGGTGTCATGTTCAGTGCTCACGCCGCTCTCCGTTTGTCATTGCGTTGACGTTCCGCGGGATGCCTGTGTGCGGTCGGTGCGTTGGGTTTCGCGTCGCGCAGCCCAACCCATGAGGTCAGCCCAATGGACCAATGCCGCTGTCGCCCTGGGCTGACAACAGTGCAGATCAGCATTGTCCCACAGCCCCTCGCGGCTGCAAAAGCGAGGGCGCGCACACACAGAGAAGTATTCTGCGGGAGGCGCCCCGCCATGCGGCGCCGCACGCCGCTCAGGCCAGCGCCCGCTATCGCCCCCCCGGCTGGCTTGCCGGTGC
>DATFML010000469.1:0-3880 GCA_035266965.1 Gammaproteobacteria bacterium | reverse complement strand
CCGGAAATCGTGGCGGTGGCCGCCGCCCGGCAGCCCCAGCTCATCATGACCGTCGACAATGGCGTCTCCAGCATCGAGGGCGTGGCCGCGGCGCGCGCCCGGGGCATCCGGGTGGTGGTCACCGATCATCACCTGGCGGGGGAGCGCCTGCCGGCTGCCGACGCCATCGTGAATCCCAACCTGGCGGGCAACCCGTTCCCCAGCAAGCACCTGGCGGGTGTCGGCGTCGCTTTCTATGTGCTGCTGGCCCTGCGGGCCAGGCTGCGGGCCGCCGGTTGGTTCGGGCGCGGTGGCGGCCGCGAGCCCAACCTGGCCGAGCTGCTGGACCTGGTCGCGCTGGGCACGGTGGCGGATGTGGTGCCCCTGGACCACAACAACCGCATCCTGGTGCATCAGGGGCTGTGCCGCATTCGGGCCGGGCGCTGCGTGCCGGGCATCGCGGCGCTGCTGGAGCTGGCGGGCCGGGACCGCGGGCGCATCACCGCGTCCGATCTGGGGTTCGTGGTGGGACCGCGGCTGAACGCCGCCGGGCGTCTGCAGGACATGTCCCTGGGCATCGAATGCCTGCTCGCCGACGACCCGGGCCGGGCGCGGGAGATGGCGTCCCGCCTCGATCAGCTCAACCGTGAGCGCCGTACCATCGAAGCCGAGATGCAGGCCCAGGCACTGGAGGAGCTCGAGCGCCTGCACCTGGACGGCGACGGTCTGCCCACCGGCCTGTGCCTGTTCGACGAGCGCTGGCATCAGGGCGTGATCGGCATTCTGGCCTCGCGCATCAAGGAGCGTCTGCATCGTCCGGTGATCGCCTTTGCGCAAGCCGCAGAGGGCGAACTCAAGGGGTCGGCCCGCTCGGTTGCCGGGCTGCACATCCGCGACGCCCTGGACGCGGTGGCCGCCCGGCATCCGACGCTCATCGACCGCTTCGGCGGCCATGCCATGGCGGCGGGCCTGTCCCTGCCCCGGGCCCATCTGGAAGCCTTTCAGGCCGCCTTCGACGAGGTGGTGCGTGAACGGCTCGACGACGATGCCCTGCGAGGCGTGATCTATAGTGACGGAGAGCTGGCCGCCGAAGATTTTTCCCTGGACACCGCGGAGCGTCTGCGCAACGCCGGCCCGTGGGGTCAGGGATTTCCGGAGCCGGTCTTCGATGGCCTGTTCGAGGTGCGCAGCCGGCGCGTGGTGGGGGAGCGTCACCTGAAGCTGACGGTCATTCCCCAGGGGACGGCGGCGGTACTGGATGCCATTGCCTTCAACCAGGCCGACGGCGAATATGCGGCTGCGGGGGCCACAGTCCGCCTGGCCTACCGTCTGGATGTGAATGAGTTCCGTGGCGCACGCAGTGTGCAGTTGGTCGTCGAGCATATGGCCGGCTCCTGAGTGACCCCGGCAAAGCCGCCGGTCGCGCTTGTCTATCCTTGGAGCCAGGGACTGCGGATCCACAGGAGGGTGGCGCATGAATATCCAGGTAAAACGTGTCTACGACGAACCCAGCCGCGGCGATGGTGAACGGGTGCTGGTGGACCGCGTCTGGCCTCGCGGCGTGCGCAAGGCGGACGCCCGGCTCGATGACTGGCTGAAGGACGTAGCGCCCAGCAGTGCTCTGCGCAAATGGTTCGGCCACCAGGACAGCCGCTGGGACGAGTTCAAACAGCGTTACTTTCGGGAACTGGACGGGAAACCGGACCTGGTGGAAGGGCTGGCACAGCGGGCCGGCCGCCGGCGTGTGACCCTGCTGTTCGGCGCCAGGGACCGCGACCACAACAATGCGGTGGCCCTGCGCGAGTACCTGCAGCACGGACGCGGTCACTGACTTCGGCGCTTCGGCGCGTCCTTCGCGGGCATCTGCGAAGACGCCGTCTAACCGGCTGAGACGGCGACGTTTTCCCCTCATGGCAGGTGACACCGGACGGCTTCGGGTAGTATCATTGCTCGCTTGTCGTCAACCCAACAAGCGCATTCCGAATCATGCTCGAAATCAATCCGATCGTTACCCAGATCAAAGACCTGCAAGGGCGTTCCGAGTCCCTGAGGGGGTATCTTTGACTTCGATACCAAGCGCGAACGCCTGACCGAGGTCAGCCGCGAGCTGGAACAGCCCGACGTCTGGAACGATCCGGAACGGGCCCAGGAACTGGGCCGCGAACGGGCCCGCCTGGAAGAGGTGGTGGGAACCCTCGAAAAGATGGAACAGGCGCTGGCCGACGCCGGCGACCTGATCGAGATCGCCCGCGACGAGGACGACCAGGACACGGCCGACGCGGTGACCTCCGACCTCGAGAAGCTGGAGTCGGAAATTGCGGCGCTGGAGTTCCGCCGCATGTTCTCTGGGGAGATGGACGAGTCCAACGCCTTCCTGGACATCCAGGCCGGCTCCGGCGGCACGGAGGCCCAGGACTGGGCCGAGATGCTGCTGCGCATGTACCTGCGCTGGGCCGAGCGCCATGACTTCAAAGCGGAGCTGATTGAAGTGTCCCCCGGGGAAGTGGCCGGCATCAAGAGCGCCACCGTCAAGGTGGAGGGTGATTACGCTTTCGGTTGGCTGCGCACCGAGACCGGCGTGCACCGTCTGGTGCGCAAGTCGCCGTTCGATTCCGGCAACCGTCGTCATACCTCTTTCGCCGCCGTGTTCGTCTCCCCCGAGGTGGCCGACGATATCGACATCGACATCAATCCGGCGGATCTGCGGGTGGACGTGTACCGGGCCAGCGGCGCCGGCGGTCAGCACGTGAACCGCACCGAATCGGCGGTGCGCATCACCCATGTACCCAGCGGCATCGTGGTGCAGTGCCAGAACGACCGTTCCCAGCACAAGAACCGCGCCACCGCCATGAAGCAGCTCAAGGCCAAACTCTACGAGCTGGAGATGCACAAGCGACGCAGCGAGCAGCAGGCCCTGGAGGAGTCCAAGTCGGACATCGGCTGGGGCAGCCAGATCCGCTCCTACGTGCTGGACCAGTCCCGCATCAAGGATCTGCGTACGAGCGTGGAGGTGGGCAATACCCAGGCGGTGCTGGACGGCGAATTGGACGGCTTCATCGAGGCCAGCCTGAAAGCGGGCCTGTAAGCCGCCGCCCTACGGCCACTTGCCCCCGACAACTCAAACGAGCCGAAAGAACCCGCGATGACCGATAACCAAGACGAGCACCGCCTGATTGCCGAACGCCGCGCCAAGTTGGCGGCCCTGCGCGAGCGGGGCATCGCGTTCCCGAACGACTTCCGGCGTAACGTGGTGGCCGGCGAGCTGCATGCCGAGTACGGCGACAAGGACAACGAGGCGCTGGAGGCCGACCCGCGTCGGGTATGCGTTGCCGGTCGGCTGATGGCCAAGCGGGTCATGGGCAAGGCGAGCTTTGCGCATCTGCAGGACATGTCCGGCCGCATCCAGCTGCGCCTGGAACGCGACGCCCTCCCCGAAGGGCGCTATCAGCAGTTCAAGGGCTGGGACATCGGCGACATCGTGGGTGTGGAAGGCACCCTGTTCAAGACCAAGACCGGCGAGCTGACGGTCAAGGCCGAGGATGCGCGTCTGCTCACCAAGTCCCTGCGGCCGTTGCCCGACAAGTTTCACGGGCTGACCGACCAGGAGGCGCGCTACCGCCAGCGCTATCTGGACCTGATCATGAACGACGTGGCCCGGCGCACCTTCCAGATGCGCACGCGCATCGTGCAGTACATCCGCGAATTCCTGAACGCCCGGGGTTACATGGAAGTGGAAACCCCGATGATGCAGATGATTCCCGGCGGCGCCACGGCACGGCCGTTCACGACCCACCATCATGCTCTGGACATGCAGCTGTTCCTGCGCATCGCCCCAGAGCTGTATCTCAAGCGCCTGGTGGTGGGCGGCATCGAGAAGGTCTACGAGATCAACCGCAATTTC
>DATFML010000468.1:0-8916 GCA_035266965.1 Gammaproteobacteria bacterium | reverse complement strand
ATAATCGCGTCCGTATTGCTGTCGAGACCGGTCATCTCCAGGTCGATCCAGATCAGATTATTGGGGCTCTGCGCCATGAAAATCCCCCTGTGGCATAGGTGGTTGTGTTCAATTGTACCAAAGGCTACCCTGATTGCGTGTAAGGATAGGGCAAGCTTTTCCGATGAATGCATTCACGGTGATGTTCGTGGTGGCTGTCGGCCTTTCGGGACTCCTGCAGGCCTGGTTGGCACGCCGTCATATGGCCCATATCCGCGCACGGCGCAATCAGGTCCCCGACGCGTTCCGCGACTCGATTCCCCTGGAATCCCATCAGAAGGCCGCCGACTACACCCTGGCCCGTACCCGTTTGGGACTGCTGGAGCTGGGCTACGGCCTCGCACTGCTGCTGGGCTGGACCCTGGGCGGCGGACTGGCGCTGCTCGACCGTCTGTGGCTGGGCGCCGGACTCGGGCCGCTGGCCACCGGCGTGGGCGTCATGGCCAGCGCGTTTCTCATCATGGGGCTGCTGGATCTGCCCTTTTCGGCCTATCAGACATTCGTACTCGAGCAACGGTTCGGCTTCAATCGCACCCGCATCGGAACGTTCGTCGCCGATCTGTTCAAGGAAGCACTGCTGCTGATGCTGATCGGCATTCCGCTGGCGGCGCTGGTGCTCTGGTTGATGGCGGGTGCGGGGTCCCTCTGGTGGGTCTACGTCTGGGCCGTGTGGATGGGCTTTTCGGTGCTGATGATGTGGGCCTACCCGGCTTTCATCGCGCCGCTGTTCAACCGCTTCACGCCGCTGCAGGACGAGGCTCTCGAAAACCGCATCCAGACCCTGCTCGCCAAATGCGGCTTTCGCAGCCAGGGCATCTTCGTCATCGACGGGTCCCGACGTTCCGGACATGGCAATGCCTATTTCAGCGGCCTGGGCCGCAACAAGCGCATCGTGTTCTTCGACACGCTGTTGAGCAGTCTGGAGCCCAACGAGATCGAAGCGGTGCTGGCCCATGAGCTGGGCCACTTCCGGCTCAGACATGTACAGAAGCGCATGGTGTCCATGGCCATCTTCAGCGCGGCCGGCCTGGCCCTGCTGGCATGGCTGATGGGCCAGACCTGGTTCTACAGCGGCCTGGGCGTGGATACACCCTCCACCTACATGGCACTGCTGCTGTTCATGCTGGTGGCGCCCACCGTGGGGGTGTTCCTGCAACCCCTGTTCAGCTGGCTGTCGCGCAAGCATGAGTTCGAAGCCGACACCTACGCGGCCTCCCAGGCCAACCCCAAGGATCTGATCAGCGCACTGGTCAAGCTCTATCGGGAGAACGCCAGCACGTTGACTCCCGATCCGTTGTACTCGGCATTCCACGACTCCCACCCGCCGGCACCGGTCCGCGTGGCCCATCTGGCCGGCGCACACCACAACACACCAAGCGAGGTGATGCCATGAAACGCAACTTCGCGATTCCGCTGTTCGCCCTCGGCATGCTGGCCGGCTCCGTCGCAGCCCAGGCGGCCGACAGGCCGGCAGACCCGTCGGCGGGCGAAGCACTGGTCAAGGCCCACTGCATGCGCTGCCACGGCACCGAGGTCTACACCAAGAATCCGCTCAACATCACCAGTCTCGCCGGCCTCCGCCATCAGCTGGACAACTGCACCCACGCCACCGGCGTGCAATGGTCCAAGCAGCAGATGGAGGACGTCATCGCCTATCTGAACAAGAACTTCTACCACTTCAAGTGAAGCGGGGACGCTATGGACGCTGTCGATCTGACACAAAAGCACTGCCAGGCCTGTGAAGGCGGCACCCCACCGTTGACCACGGAGGAGGCAGACTCGCTGCTCGGCCAGGTACATGAGGAATGGTCGTTGAACGAACAGGGCAAGGAGATCAGCCGTGCGTTTCGTTTCAAGAATTATTATCACACCATGGCGTTCGTGAACGCGGTGGCGTGGGTCGCGCATCAGGAGGACCACCATCCCGATCTGGAGGTGGGCTACAATCGTTGCCGGGTACGCTACAGCACCCATGCCATCGGCGGTCTGTCGGAAAACGACTTCATCTGCGCCGCCAAGATCGACCGCCTCCTGCAAGCCTGATCCGCCCTTCCCGGCATTCGCAAAGGCACAATTCACGGTGGACATGACAGGACGCAGGCGGTTGCCGCGCCGAGCCAGGGCCGGTGCGGCAACCGCCGCGTCGGAGGCGTCCGCCAGGACCGGGCGGGTGATCACTCACCACGGCCGTTCGGCCGTGGTCGACGACGCCCAGGGCGATCTTCGTCTGTGTACCACCAGACGGCGTGTCGGACAGGTGGTGTGCGGTGACCGGGTCGAGTGGTCTGCTGCAGGACCCCGGCAGGGCGTCATCACGGCACTGCTGCCCCGTTCGAATCTGTTGGCACGGGCGGCCGGCGGCGGGCGGTCGCGGCCGCTGGCATCCAACGTGGATCAGATCCTGATTGTCGCCGCACCCGAGCCGCCCCTGTCCGAAGCGCTGATCGACCGCTACCTGGTGGCTGCCGAGCTGCTCCCGGCCCAGGCCGTGATCGTGATCAACAAGTGCGATCTGCTGAGCCCCGCCGAGCGCACTGAATTGGCAACGCGGCTGGCCGAGTACCGGCGGATCGGCTACGGGCTGATCTTCACCAGCCGTTATGACACCGCCACGTTGCACGAACTCAGCCATCACCTGCAGGACAGGACCAGCATTCTGGTGGGACAGTCCGGCGTGGGGAAATCGTCGCTGGTCAATGCACTGCTCCCGGATCGGGACGTGCGTGTCGGGTCGCTGTCCGAAGCCACGGGACTGGGCAGGCACACCACCAGTGCCACCACCCTGCATCACCTTCCCGATGGCGGAGACCTGATCGATTCACCGGGCGTCCGCGACTTCCACCTGGAAAGCATCGACACCGCGGCTCTCAATCGTGGTTTCCGGGAGTTCGAGCCGTACCGTGGCCAGTGCCGTTTTCACAACTGCCGCCACCATGGCGAACCCGGTTGCGCGGTCGCCGCGGCGGCTCAACAGGGACGCGTCAGCGCTCGTCGGCTGGCCTCCTACCGCCGGTTGCTGGACTCTTTGCCATAACCGCATTCTCCGGCCCATGAAAAGCCCCCACGCCGGGCAGCTCTGCCCGGCGGCCGAACCCATGTCAGCTTTTTGTACAGTAAATCGCTAACCCCATGGAACGGACTGCTATAACCGACTGATCCATAAGAAACAATCCTGGTACATGCCCGCCTCTGAATGTCAAAGATTTTTACATACACTCGAGTTCAACGGGCACGCCGGTAGGCAACCGGTTGAACAATAAGTTCGTTTGCCGGCTGGCACCACCCTTGCACGATCGCGCACAACCCACCCGATTTTGAGGCGAAGCCATGGAAGCGGCTCGCACGTCGACTTGCACAACGCCCAGCGGGCAGGCAGTGGCCCACCGTCCCTCGGATGTCACCCCGTCGCCATCGCTTCCGCTCGACTCCCGACCCCTACCCACCAGCGCCGGTAGCGCTTTTTCCAGCCGGCTCGCGCGGCATCCCCATCGCCTCGGGCCGCCGGTTTGCGCTCTGCCCCCGCCGCCGACCTGTCCCTTGCCACGCCACGCCGCAGCACCTGCACTGCGCCGGCCGACGCATCCCGGGGACAGCAGGAGCATCGATCATGGAACGTCAGAGAATCATTTACCTGAAGCCGCCGACAGCCAGCGCCCTGCTGGACGAGCAGCTCGTCGGTGCCGAGTGGGAGGTCACCGCGACCGGCGACGTTGATACCGCCGCGCTGTGGTCCCGGGATCCCGGCGTGTGCGTGGGGCTGATCCATTTCGAGGAAGTCTTTCTGGGCGCCCGAAAGCACTGCATCGAAGACCTGATGGCGGCAAGCCCCGCCGTGGAGTGGATCGGGGTTCTTCCCAAGCCGCTCCTGGACCCCGCCATCCGCAGCGGTCTGGTGCCGGGCTTCCTGTTCGACTACCACACCCTGCCCGTCGACCTCCCGCGCCTGTTGCACACGATCGGCCACGCCTGCGGTATGGCAAACGCCAATCGGCGGGCACCGGCTCTTGCCAGCCCGCCCTCGGATCGCATCATGGTGGGCGCCAGTGCCGCCATGCGCGGCGTCGCCCAAAGCATACACAAGGTGGCCGGCGTGGATGCCCCGGTGATGATCACCGGAGAAAGCGGCACCGGCAAGGAGCTGGCGGCCCACGCCGTACATGCCCAGTCCTCCCGCGGGCACCGTCCCTTCCAGGCCATCAACTGTGGCGCCCTGCCCGCCCACCTGATCCAGTCCGAGCTGTTCGGCCACGAGAAAGGCGCATTCACCGGGGCCCATCGACGCCATGTGGGCCGCATCGAGGCGGCCAACGGCGGCACGGTGTTCCTGGACGAGATCGGCGATCTGTCCCTGGACCTGCAGGTGAACCTGCTGCGGTTCCTGCAGGAGGGCACCATCGAGCGTATCGGCAACACCGAACCCATGCGGGTGGATGTGCGGGTCATAGCGGCCACCCATCACGACCTGCAGGACGCGGTACGGCAAGGGCGCTTCAGGGAAGACCTGTACTATCGACTGAACGTGCTGCACCTGAACGTTCCCCCTCTGCGCGAACGCCGGGAAGACATCGAACCGCTGGCCGAACACTACTTCCGGCTCTATCACCGGGAACGCAACCGCAACGTACGGGGATTCAGCCGCCAGGCACTGGAGGCGATGAAGCGTTACGACTGGCCCGGCAATGTACGCGAGCTGGTCAACCGCGTGCGCCGGGCCACCATCATGTGCGAACACCGGCTCATTGCGCCGGAGGAACTGGGATTGGACAGCAAGACGGCGGCCCAGGGCCCGGCGGCCACGCTGGCCCACGCCCGCGGCCAAGCCGAACGCCAGGCAATCGTGGACTCCCTCGCACTGACCAACCACAACATATCGGAAGCCGCGCGTCGGCTCGGGGTGGCACGCATCACCCTGTACCGCCTGATGGAGAAGTACGGTGTGGGCACAGCCGATCGCTCCGGCGGCGAACCGGCGCGTTCACGGGCATAAGCGAGCGCCAACCGACGAACCGAAGAACACAGGGAGAATCGACATGGGGACAGGTCTGCGACTGGCGGCGCTGCACGGCGGGCTGCTGGTGGCGCTGGCGGGGGGCGGCGCCTATGGAGAAACCCTGGACGCAAAGTTGGACAGACTGCAGAAGGCACTGGAACGGCAGGCCCAGGTGACCGCCCAGCAACGCAGGCAGCTTGCCGCGCAGGCCCGGGAACTGGCGCGCCAGCAGGCACTGATCGAGCGCCAGCTGCGCGAACTGGAGGCCGTGAGCCGCCACAGGCTGCCCCGCCGGCAGATGGAAACCGCGCGCGGCGCCGGGCCGGGCGCGCCTGCAGCGGCAGATGACAGGAAGGACCCACCGCGGGTCGTCGGTCCGGTCGACCCGCCGGCCAGCGCCCCCCGGCACGTGGCGCAGGCCGGAACCGACCGCAAGCCTGTCGGACAGGCACCCGCCACGGCCGAAAAGCCGCCCCAGATCCAGTCCATCGCCGAGATAGGCGGTGTGCTGACCCCGCGGGGACATTGGGTGCTGGAACCGGCCATCCAGTACTCCAACTCCCAGGTCAACCGGTTCACGTTTCTGGGCGTGGAGATTCTGGACACGTTTCTGATCGGCGTGCTGGAAGCCCAGGACAACGACCGCAACGTGCTCGCGCCTTCGCTCACCGTGCGCTACGGCGTCACCAACCGCCTGGAGCTGGAGGCGAAGATTCCGTACATCCGGCGCGATGACACCCTGAAGGCGACCATCCCCCAGGCCACCCAGGGCGACCAGCCCACACAGATCACCCGGGACCTGACCGGCTCGGGCATCGGCGACGTGGAAGTGGCGGCCCATTATCAGATCAACCGCGGCCAGGGCGGCTGGCCCTACTTCATCGGCAATCTGCGCTACAAGTCCACCACCGGCAAGGGGCCCTTCGATGTCAGCCGCAACGCCGACGGCAACGAAACCGAACTGGCGACCGGCTCCGGATTCCGCGCCATCGAGCCCAGCGTGACCATCCTGTTTCCTTCCGACCCGGCGGTGTTCTTCGCCAACCTGGGCTATGACTTCAACCTCAAGGACAACGTCAACAAGACCTTTTCCGTTAGCGGCAGTCAGCCCCAAACCGTGCAGGAAGTGGACCCGGGAGACGCATTCCGTATGAGCTTCGGGATGGCCTATGCCATCAACCAGGCGGCGTCATTCACGGTAGGCTACAAGGCCGATTTCATCCAGAGCACCGATACCGTCATCAACGGCACCCGGCTGAGTTCGTCGCGGCTCAAACTGGGGGCAATGCTGCTGGGGTTCGGATACCGACTCAGCGATCATGTGAGCGCCAACATCAACCTGGAGCTCGGCGTGACCGCCGATGCCCCCGACGTGACCATGACCCTGCGGGTTCCGTACAGCCTGTGAACAACGGCGGCAACGCCGAACCCGTCCGGTCCACAGTCAGGGATCAGCGCAGCTCGCCGGTCTGCAGGCCGATTCTGTTGCTCAGCAGGGTATCGCGTACCGCCTGCTGGAACTGCTTGAAGCGGGCGACGCTCACCGTCACGTCGATCTGCTGCTGAATGCGGCGGTCGCTGGCGGTGTTGGCGAGCAGCCCGATCACACGGCGCTGGCTGACGTCGTGCACCGCCAACGTGCTGCCTTTGGCATCCTGCACGATCACGCCGGCACCGGCCGCGTCCACACCCTGCTGCAGACCGGCCGCGACCAGCTGAGCGGCGGTGGCCGCGTCCAGCGCCCGCGCGCCGGCGCCGATACTCTGCTGCCCGCTCAGCTGCCCGCCGGCGTCCAGCACGTAAGTGCTCTGCAGGGCCAGCTGACCGTCAATGACGGTGCGCACCCGGGCGCCGAACTTGAACGTCATACCGGCGAAATCGAAGCCGCCGCGGCGTTCCGCGAGCTCCTGCTCGCTCGCCACCTGCAACCCTGCGAACGGGCCGGTGGCCATGTCCCGGGCCTGCACGCCGACCCATGGCGGCGACAACAGGGCGCCGGCAGCAACAACCGCCGCCCGCCGGAGTGCCAGTGAAATCTTCTGCCACGGAGTGCGACCGGCCATGGGGCTACCTCCCAAACTCGTTGAAGCCCGGCAGGTTCAGGGTGAACATCCCCAGCCCGCTCCGCGGCACGCCCTCCGCGACGGGCGGCCCGGGCCAGATGCGCCAGTCCCGGTCGGCGTTGAAGTGGGCACGGGCGATCGCCAGACGGCCCCGGGCGGCCAGCACAGGCCCTTTCCAGATGCGCTCGAATGCCCGCCGCGGCAGGACCACAGAACCGGCCGCCGGATCGGCCAGCAGCACCCGGTCTCCTTCGACTCCCTTGATGACCACGAAGTGCTTGTAACCACGGGTGTCGACCAGGGCGATCATGGGCACGCCGATCTCGCGGATCTGGTCGAGGGACATCTTGAAGCCGTCGGAGCGCAGTCCGCGCCCGTCCAGGTAACGCTTCATGTCCAGCATGGAAAAACCCGCGGCGCGGATGCGACGCTGATCGCCGACCCGGAACATGGCCTTGAACACGGTCTCTTCCGGCGTGGGAAGGCCGTAGTGATACGTGAGCAGCGTGGCGATGGCCGCCGACCCGCAGCTGTAGTCGTAACGCTGTTGCACGACGGTCTGCCAGCGTGCCTCGCCCAGGCTGGACACCGGCACGTTGAAGACACCGGCCACCCCCTGGATGTGCAGCGTGCCCGCCTGGGCGCAGCAGGCCAGCGCCGCGCCCGCAAGAAGCGCCAGCCACCTGGGTGTCGCTTTCGTGAGCAGTGGTTCCCCTGACACCAACGCCGCCCTACTGGAGATTGAAGGTCACGCCGATCGCTGCATCCACGGCGTTGTTGTTGCCGGTAACGATGTTGAACAGGCCCACACCCCCGAAGTGGTCCAGGGCGTTCGGACCGATGGTCACGCTACCGCTGTTGATGGAACCGGCCTCGAAACTGCTGCCGTTGATGGTGGCAGCCAGGTCCTGGCGGCTTTCCACGGTGATGGTGGTATGCCCTTCCCGAGCCTGAAACTGTGCCAGCTCCGGGCCTTCGACGGCGGCCATTGCAGCAAACACATCGTCACCGCCTGGCGCATTGCTGCCGTCGGCCAGGCACGTACCCCCGCCGGCCCACACCGCGGCCGCCAGCACCCAACCCGCTACCTGCTTTGTCATGGCACGATCCCTCGTCCAATCCTGGGAGTGGTTTCCCTCAGGGCTGGCGGGCCCCGTATGCCCGCCCGCCAGCCCATCCCCTTGCATCGGTCAGAGGCCGCCGCCGACCGCCGACCCGCTGCCGATGCTCACACCCGAGTGGGCGGCGATGGACACGCCGCCGAGGGTGGAGTTGTACAACCCCGACGATACGTTGATGTTGGCAATGCCGCCGAACGTGCCGGTACCACCGGCCACCGTGACGGTCGCAGCTCCGGTGCTGAGCGTGCCACCGCCACCCATGCCGCCATTGCCGCCGTTGCCACCGGCACCGCCCATGCCGCCGGTTCCGCCGGCGCCACCGGCACCGCCCATGCCGCCGGAAGCCACATTGGCGCCGTTGTTGGTGGTGCCGCCATCGCCGCCGATACCACCGTTGCCGCCGTTGGCGCTGTTGCCGCCGTTGTCGGTGGTGCCGCCGGCACCGCCCGCACCGCCGGCGGCCGCGTTGGCGCTGTTGCCACCGTTGCTGGTGGTGCCGCCGTTGCCGCCGGTGCCACCATTGCCGGCGTCAGCCATGTTGGCTCCATTGGCCGTGCTGCCACCGTCGCCGCCGGCACCCGCGGTGTTGGTTCCGCCGCCGCTGCCGCCGCCTTCGCCGCTGCCGTTGTTGCCGGCGTAGACCGAGCCGCCCGCGCCGCCCTGGGCGTTGCCTGCGCCGGTGGCGTCGCCGCCATCACCGCCG
>DATFML010000467.1:0-2280 GCA_035266965.1 Gammaproteobacteria bacterium | reverse complement strand
AACCCGTCGGCCACCAGCCCCCAGGGCGACACGCGCGTCAATCCATAGCCCACCAGCGCGGCGAGCGCCGCCAGAAAGCACACCACCATCAGCACGGTGCGCCGGTCACGGTTGTCCGAGTAGTGACCCACCGGCCATTGCAGCAGGGCACCGCCGACGATGGTCACACTCATGAAGGCGGCGATGCCCACGCCGTCCAGCCCGACACGCTGGGCGAACACCGCGCCCATGCCCCAGAACGCACCGCCGGTCAGCCCCGCCACCAGGGCGGCCGTACTGCCCAGGGGCGAGACCCGGTGCAGGCGAAGCAGGCTGACGGCGGGCGTCTCCACCGGGGTGGGCTGCAGCACGCGCGTCAGGGCGATGGGCACCAGCGCCAGGGACAGCAGCATGGAGGCGATCGCAAAGGGCACGAAGGTGCGCACGCCGCCCACCAGCAGCAGATACTGGCCACCGGCCATGGCCAGCAGGGAGACCGCAATGTAGGTCGAAAACACCCGCCCCCGCATTGAGCTGGTGGTCAGCACGTTGAGCCAGCTCTCGATCACCATATAGAGGCCCACCACGCACATCCCGGTCATGATACGCAACGCACCCCAGGCCCAGGGGTTCACCGCCAGCGCGTGGGCGATGGCGGTGACGGACGCCAGCGCCGCCATGGCCGAAAACGCGCGCACATGGCCCACCCGCCGGATGATGGTTGGACACAGGAACGTCCCTATCACGTAACCGACGAAGTAGCAGGACATGATCACGCCGGTCACGGTCTGGGGAAAGAGCTCGACGCCGGCCCGCACCCCCAGCAGAGTGCTGAGCAGCCCGATGCCCAGCAGCATCACGGCCACGCCCAGCAACAGCGAGAAAATCGACCCCAGGGTTCTGATCATGGTTGTCGTTTCTGGACCGGTGGCATGGCAGCAGTTCCCAAGCGACGGCGGCCGCAATCGGTCGGGCGGCAAGGACAAAGCTCGTTACAGGCGGTGAAGTCTAGCAGGACAAGGAAGGAATGGACGAGCAGGCGACCCCGCCGGGGTGCTGCGCGTCGGGATGCCGTCGGGGCCCGCTGTCATGCTTCGGCCCCCACTAACATTTGCCACCCCGGGGGCGGGCAGCCCCGCCTGCCGGCAGGCATGTGGCCTAACAGGCTTGTTGCTGCGCTGTCTGTCTTATCAATTCTCTGTCGGACTTGCCCGGCACTCCACGGTTACCTTCATACAGGAGTCAGCCGCGAACCGGGTTCCGGCGTTCGGGACACACCGCCCGTGAGTTCAGCGTTTCGCCCCCCCGGGTCCGGCATTGATCATCGGGCGTTCCACGCCCGGCGCGGCTGGCGACAACCCCAGCCCGAGGTAGCGGGCCGAACAACGCAGAAACGCCTCGATAAGCTCGCGGGACTCCGCATTCCGCAACGGCGCGCGCCGCACGGGGTGTGCTTGATTCGTGTCCTGCTCCATGGTGTTTCGTCTCCGTGTCTTCCGATCGCCACTTGGCCATCGCGAGCGACTCGCGCCGGCCCGGCCCTGCGGGATGGTTTTTGCCATCCCGCACGTCTTTAGCTGTTTCGACCGACGGGGCGACAATTCGTTCTGCGACCGGGCTCAATCCCAGCGGTCGTCGCGCACCTGCACCTTGCCGTCATGGACACGCACGGGGAATGCGTACACATCCTCGTAGGCCGGCGGTGCCGTCACCGCGCCGGTACGGATATTGAAGCGCGCCCCGTGGCGGGGGCAGATGACCTCCTCGCCCTGCACCTCCCCCCCGGTCAGTTCGCCGCCGTCGTGGGTGCACATGTCCTCAATGGCGTAATACTCCCCGTCCACGTTGAACACCGCCACCATGACATCGTCCACATCCACCACCACATGGGAACCCGGGGGGAGATCCTCGGCCTTGGCCGCGTCGGTCCAGTCGCTCATCGACAGTGCATCCTCCACTCCCCGCCTGGATTGTATGTAAGAGCCACGGAACCCACGGAACCCACGGACGAACAAATTGATTGGCGGCATTACCCGGTGATCAAGGACTGCCAACGGCCAGCACTGCCATACTCGCTAACACAACTTCTTATATTCCGTGGATTCCGTGGGTTCCGTGGCTCTTCCATTCTTTCGGTCAGATCAGCCCCAGCTGCAGGCGGGCCGATTCGGACATGCGCTCCTGGGACCAGGGCGGGTCCCACACCAGTTCCACGTGGGCGCATTTGACGCCCTCCACCTTCATGACCTCGCATTCCACGGTGCCCGGGAAGCTCTGGGCCACCGGACAGCCGGGGGCAGT
>DATFML010000466.1:0-2737 GCA_035266965.1 Gammaproteobacteria bacterium | reverse complement strand
CCGGGAAAGTGCATCATCTTTCAGCGGCCCATGGAGAAAGCGTCGATGATCGCGGGCCGGGATGTGGACTGGGTGGAGGCGATGGGGTCGGCCACGCCGGCCGACTGCGTGCCGGTGGCGGCGACGGACCCGCTGTATATTCTGTACACGTCGGGCACCACGGGCCAGCCCAAGGGCGTGGTGCGCGACAACGGCGGCCATGCCGTGGCTCTGCACTGGTCCATGCGCAACGTTTACGGCGTGGCGCCGGGTGAGGTGTACTGGGCCGCCTCCGACGTCGGCTGGGTAGTGGGCCACTCCTACATCGTCTACGCCCCGCTGCTGCACGGCAACACCACCGTGCTCTACGAAGGCAAGCCCGTGGGCACGCCGGACGCCGGGGCCTTCTGGCGGGTGGTCGAGCAGCACGGTGTGGCGAGCCTGTTCACCGCGCCCACCGCCTTCCGTGCGATCAAGCGCGAGGACCCGCGCGGGGAGCTGGTGGGCAACTACGACCTGTCCCGCTTTCGCAGCCTGTTCCTGGCCGGGGAGCACTGCGACCCCGACACCCTGGAGTGGGCGCAGGAGATCCTCGGGGTGCCGGTGATCGACCACTGGTGGCAGACGGAGACCGGCTGGCCGGTGACCGCCAACTGCATGGGCATCGAGCCGCTGCCGGTGCGGCCGGGCTCGACCACCCGCGCGGTTCCCGGCTACGACGTGCACTTCCTCGACCAGCGCGGCGCCGACGTCCCGGACGGCACCATCGGCAGCATCGCCGTGCGCCTGCCGCTGCCGCCCGGCTCGCTGCAGGGCCTGTGGGGCGACGAGGAGCGTTTCCGGCGGGCTTACCTGGAGCGTTATCCCGGCTACTATCTGACCGGCGATGCCGGCTACCGGGACACCGACGGCTATCTCTGGATCATGAGTCGCATCGACGACATCATCAACGTCGCCGGCCACCGGCTGTCCACGGGCGTCATGGAGGAGGTCATCGCCTCCCACCCGGCCGTGGCCGAGTGCGCGGTGATCGGTGCCGCGGACCAGGTAAAGGGCCAGGTGCCGGTCGGCATCCTGGTGCTCAAGGCGGGCGTCACCCAGTCCGCCGGGGAGGTCGTGCGCGAGGTGGTGGAGATGATCCGCGACCAGGTGGGGCCGGTGGCGGCGTTCCGCCAGGCCGTGGTGGTCGACCGCCTGCCCAAAACGCGCTCGGGCAAGGTGCTGCGGGCGACCATCCGCCAGATTGCCAACGGCGAGGACTGGACCACGCCGGCGACCATCGACGACCCCGCGATCCTGGACGAGATCAAGGGCTCGCTTGGCCAACTCGGGCTGCCGGGCGACACAAGCGCCTAGTCGAGATACGCGGCCTCCCGCGCGCTGAGTCACCGGGCACCCGATCCAACCAGGTGATCTGCCTGGCCGGCCGAGGTCCCCGCCGGGTCGCTGTCACGCGTGCGGCCGGGCTCCCCGGCTGATTCCCTCACCTGCGGAATCGCACCCCAGCTTGGCCATCGCTACCAACCCTATCGGCATAGCCGGGCCGTCCTTGATTGCAGGATCCGACCCTGTTGCACGAAGCTGTTAGTGAGGGGGGCCTGCACTGTACCGTCGGACGGGAAAATCGGCGGCGAAGGCGAAAATGAGCCGCGATGCGGGGCCCGGATCAGACTTTTCCCACCGGCCAAGCTGTAAGATCGCCCGGCCGGATCACACAACCTGAAATTAATTAGAGATCCGCGCAGTCCGCACTGCCATCGATAACGTGGGAGAGCGTCAGAGTGCCGCTTGACAACGCGGGGTGGGGGACACACATTGGTTCCGGGCCTACGTTCCCACTAAAAACACTATACTTTTTGACTGGAGGAGAACAACGATGGGCCATGTTGCACTGACCGCTCTGATCTGGGAAGCGAGTGTCGTCCTGTTGACCATCGGATTCGTGGAGATGGGAATTGGCAAGAATGATCCCAAAGATTTCGCCTTCGTATTGCTTACGGGTGCGATACTGGAAAGCATCTCCCTGGCAATCCTGATTGCCGCCAAGGACATGTTTGGCGCCATTGCTGCTGCAGCCTTCATTTTCCTTTTGTGGGACCTGGGGGCGGGCGTTTTTGCCAAAACGAACCGTGTGGTGCAGGCCCACGGTGTCTGGTTTACCGGCGTTTACTTCCTGTGCGCCGGGATTTATTTGGCAATGCACGGGGTCATTATCACCAGCATCGCATTCCTGTTATTGGTTCCGGTCACTTGGCTGCTGGCGATAGGGACCTATACCGGTAAGGCCGCCTTTGGCAAATTGGGCGGATTTTTCTCCGCCGTAGATGCTGTCGTATTTTTCATTATCGCTTTTGCGGGAGCCATCGGCCGTCCGTTGCCTTGAGCGGAGCTCACGGGGACAGTCCTCACAATCCAACATTCCAAGCATTTCCACTTCCCTGCCGCGCGGCTTACCGTCATTCAGCGGCGCCGCAGTTCGCCGTGATCGGTGGCATCGAGCAAGCGCTGCTAGGGTGCACCGTTGCCCCGTTGGAATGTGAGGGCTGACCGGAAGTTGGACGCACGAATGGCGCGTTAATGGACGACCCGATCCCCAAACGCCTTCGTCGTCGCCGAAATCCCGCCTCACGTGTCGCCGGATGCAATACGGCGCAGCTTGAAACGCTGGATCTTGCCGCTCGGAGTCTTGGGCAGGGCTTCTACGAACTCGACCTGGCGTGGGAACGCGTGCCGGGATAGGCGGTCACGAACCAGATCC
>DATFML010000465.1:0-15500 GCA_035266965.1 Gammaproteobacteria bacterium | reverse complement strand
CCATACGCTCCGACCCTCTCCTGCATTCCCGCAAGCGCCGTTCAGCCGCTGCACGATCACCGCTGCGCCCGCCATGAATGCCGGCTCGCCGTAGTCCCAGACAACGCGCGCCCGCCGCAGCACCTTTTCCCGCACGGGCGGCAAACGAACCGGGGGTTCGATTGTCCCACCGTTTGGTTATACGATAACCGCCTCACACAGACGGCCACAAAAGGAAAGGTAACGCCATGGTGTCCGGCCCCAGAGAGACAGTCACCCCTTTTCGCCCCATCCCCCTCGAAGTCCCGGAGGGCATGAAGCCCAACGAGTTCTTCAACAGCCCGGAAAACCTGAACGATCTGGTCCACAACAACGGCCTGCTGCAGAACCCTGAAGGCCTGCTGATGTACCGCAAGGCGATTGGCCACAGCAACGAATTCGACACCTCTATCATCTACAACACGTCGCGCACCATTCTGGATCCGCTGGGGCGTCCGGTCCGGCGTACGCAGGTGCCGACGCCGGTCAAGAACGTCTGGAACCGGATGAACCAGATCATCATCGAGTACATGCTGGAGCACTACCCGGATCCGGACGAACACCTGGTGCTGGCCGGTGAAGCGTGTCTGGACGCGACCTGGCCGCTCGCCATGCCGGGGGTGCCCAGCATTCGCATGCTGCACAATCATTTCATCGTGTTCAGCAAGGCCCAGCTGCGCGACTCCCCGTTTGCGGACCAGAACAATCCCAATCTGACCGACGGCGGCCAGCATTCCCTGTTTCAGGCCTATATGCGCGATGTCTATCGCGCGTTCTTCGACGAGCTCGATCTGCGCCTGCTGCGGTCATGCCGCGACGGATCCTGCAGGATCGCCCTCACGGGCTATCCGCAGGGGCTGCCCAGCTGGGAAGTGCCGGGGGGCGTGGAATCGCTCAAGGATCCACGTTTCTGGAAGGAATACGACACCCTCGTGAAGGGCTTCATCGATTTCTACCGAACGTTCTTCGGGCAGGTCTCGACCCGCAACGCTCCGCTGCCCGATGGCATCTACTTCCCGGACCTGGTGGAAAACAAACTGCAGTTCAACAACGACTTCCTGAAAACGGCGAAAATGGTTCGCGACCGCTGCATCAACGACAGCAAGTACGCCAACGCGATCCGCTGGCAACCCGCCTTCAAGCAGGTGATCTATCGCAACGACGAAGGCAAACTGATCGTCACCATCAGCCAGAACTCCATCGGCAACGCCATCACCGAGCTGCTGGGCGTGGTGGTCAAGCGGGTGCCGGATGCGGAAGCCTACGGGCGTGCCGAACCGGGCCTCATAGAGAAGCTGCTGGAGGTGCGGCGCCGCCTGATGGATGCCGATCTGGGAGAGGGAATCGCCACCGAGCAGTGGGGCACCGACTGACCGGAGCTCCATCCGGCTGCGTCTGCACAACGCCGGTGGTCATCGTGCCCGCCCTTGATCTGGCGCAAGGGTTCGCGGGTGGCGCAGTGGGATACTGGCGCCAATCCCCATTGGGTTGCACAGGAACAGGAGTACAGGCCGGTGAACACAGGTATCGACGAACAGCGGGTCTACGCCGCCCTCAACGGCGTCATGGATCCGGAGCTCAACCACGGACTGGTGGATCTGGGACTGGTCCGGGAAGTGGACATCGAGGACGACGGCATCCACGTGGAGCTTCAGCTCACCACGCCCCACTGCCCTTTCGCCGGGGAAATCGTCACCCGGGTGCGCACCGCATTGCTGGAGCTGGACGGCGTGCGGAGCGTGGAGGTCACCCGCGCCTGCCAGGGCGACGCCTGAGCCGCTCGCGGACCGGGGCGGCGGCCGCAGCGCGCGCCGCACCTGCGGGCGCCGTGGCGGCCGCGGGCTGTCACCGGACGAGCTCCGCCTGACCCGGCCGCTGACGCGTGCGGGCCGGGCGGGGGCCCTTGCGGGCCGCCTGGCGCACCAGTGGATCCTCATCGCCCAGCAACCGCTCCCGTTGGTGCCCGGTCAACAACGGATTGCGGGCGACGAAATAGCGCACATTGGGATCGGGGTCACTCACGCACCGGTCCACCTGCTCGGGGCTCAGGTCCCGGCGCTTGGCGATGCACAGCCGAATCACGTGGTCGGGGTCGTCCAGCAGGGCCGTGATCTCCCCGGGACGCAGATCCATGCGGCGCGCGAAGTAGCACTTGACGTGCATCCACTGCTCTTCGAGCATCAGCGGGCGATAGGCATCCGGCAGAGCCATGCTGAGCGCCAGCTCCATGCGCTGTGACAACGGCAGTGCCTTGTAGGTCTTTTCCAGGCTGCTCACTGCAATCCGCTCCTCCAGACAACCGGGCCATGGTAGGAAAATTGCCCGCACCGGTCCATGGCGGGTGCGTCCGTACCGCCGTGGCTAAAGGACGGCCGCCGACGGCCGATCACAATGGATACGCAACCCGCAGCAGCTCTGGCGCAAGACCATGGACAGCGAACGCGTAGCCACCCGAGTCCTCGTCGTCGACGATTCCCGTCTGATGCGCGTTGCCGCGCGCCGCATTCTCGCCAAGCATTATGACGTGGTCGAAGCCGACAGCGGCGAGACGGCGTGGGACATGCTGCTCATGGACCCCTCGGTGCGGGTCACGGTATCGGATCTGTCCATGCCCCGGCTGGACGGGCTGGGTCTGCTCGAGCGGCTGCGCAAGGGAGACCAGCAGCGCTTGCGGGACATGCCCGTCATCGTGGTAACCGGCGCCGAAGACGACGACGTGCGTACCAAGGAAAACGTCTTCGCCGCCGGCGCCTCGGACTTCATCCACAAGCCGTTCGACGCCGTGGACCTGCTGGCCCGGGTTCAGGCCCAGACCCGGCTGGCCCACACGGCCGACGCTCTGCGCGAGCAGCAGGACACGCTGCGTGAACACTCCGCCGTCGACCCGCTCACGGGCCTCGCCACCGCAAAGCGTTTTCATGCCCTGGGGCAGCAGCAGCTCGCCTACGCCGTCCGCCACCGCACCGAACTGGCGGTTGTACGGGTGCGGGTGGACGGGCTCGACGGTGCACCGGAGCCTGTCCGCGAGTCCGTGCTCAAGCGCGCCGCCGCAACGCTGAAAAGCCGGCTGCGCAGGGAAGACACGGCTGCGTTCCTCGGTGACGACGAGCTCGGCCTGCTGCTGCCGGCCGCCAACCCGGTGGGCGCCCGACGACTGGCGGAACGCCTGTGCGCCGATATCGGCAATATCGACGTCGGCCGGGAACACAAGGCCGTGGTCGTTCCCGACGCCCGCTCGGGCGTAGCGGCACCGATCATCCAGGCGGGTATGCACTTCGAGGCGTTGTTCGCCGCCGCAAAGCCGGCCACCGCGAACGCGCCCGACCCGCAACAGGCCGCAGAGACACCGCCGCCGCCCCCGGACCTGGAAACCGCATTGGCGCTGATCGAGCGCGGCAGCCCCGAGCGTCTCGGGCCGCACCTCGATCACCTGGTACGGCGCACCCTGCCCCTGTTGGAACTGTGGAACCGCAGCAGCGGTGGCCGACTGGACACCCTTCTGCAGCAGCTGAGCGCGTCCACCGAACACTGACCCCTTCCCCGCCATTCGCGGTCAGTGCGCGAATGTGTTTTATACTCTTCCGGAATCGCCAACCGAACCGGGAGAATCCGGCTTATGCCAACCTTTGACGTGGTTTCCGAAGTGGACCGGCACGAGGTCTCCAACGCCGTCGATCAGACCAACCGTGAAGTCGGCACGCGCTTCGATTTCAAAGGCTCCAGCGCGGGCAGCGAACTGGCCGAAGACATCATCACCGTACGCGGCGACAACGAGTTCCAGGTCGATCAGGTGCGGGACATACTCTACAAGAAGATCGCCAAGCGCGGTGTGGACGTGGCCGCCCTCAAGGAGGACAAGACCGAGGTGAGCGGCAGCCAGGCCCGCCAGCGCATCACGGTGCGCCAGGGCATAGACGCCGATACCGCCAAGAAAATCGTCCGGCTGGTGAAGGACAGCAAGCTCAAGGTGCAGGCCAGCATCCAGGGCGAAAAGGTCCGGATATCCGGCAAGAAGCGGGACGATCTCCAGGACGCCATTGCCTTGCTGCGCAAGGCGGAGCTGGACCTGCCCCTGCAGTACGAAAACTTCCGTGACTGAGAGCGGTCAGATCACCCGGCCAGGCTGATCTGGCGGCCGATCTTGGCAGCCAGGGCCTTTTCCAGGGTGGCGGTCAGGGTGGCACCGGTACGGTCATCCACCCATTCCCCGCTCGCTGCGTCGAAACCGAAGTGGGCGGGCCCCAGGGGAGAGGCGACCCAGATCTGCTCCAGGGGTTCCTGCCGGTTGATGACGATCTGGCCGCCGTCGTCGAACTCGACCTTGAGCACGCCGTCCACCAGATCCACATCCAGGTCCTCCAGAGCGTCGTGGTCCTCGATCCGCTCCATGATCCGCTCCAGAACCTGGCTGGCGCGCACAGCGAAGGAAAGCTCTGCCATGGTGATGCCCTCGTCGTATCGGCCGGCAACCGGCCCGCTCGTGGCGGGCAATGATGGGGTAGCGCCGAGCGCAAATCAACCTGCCCCACCTCTCCGTGTTTCTACTTCCGCAGACCGTAAGCTAGAATAGGCGCCTTTCCGTGTCCACACGATACCCGCCCGGCAACGGGCCTCGTGCCCAGCACGCAACTCACACTCGAGAACGCCATGCCCAGACAGAACAGCTACTCATATGAAGAACTGATCAAATGTGGCCGCGGCGAGTTGTTCGGACCCGGAAATGCGCAACTGCCCCTGCCTCCCATGCTGATGTTCGACCGCATCACCCATATCGCCGAGGACGGAGGCAACCACGGCAAGGGACAGATGGTGGCCGAACTGGATCTCCGGCCGGATCTGTGGTTTTTCGAATGCCATTTCGAAGGTGACCCGGTCATGCCGGGCTGCCTGGGGCTGGACGCCCTGTGGCAGATGGTCGGCTTCTATCTCGGTTGGATCGGGGGGCCCGGACGCGGCCGCGCCCTGGGGTCGGGCGAGGTGAAATTCAGCGGCCAGGTCACTCCGGCCAACAGCAAACTGGTCTATACGGTCGATCTCAAACGCGTGATCCAACGCCGCCTTCACATGGGTATTGCCGACGGTACGGTGGAAGTGGATGGTCGCAGCATCTATGCAGCCAAGGACCTGCGGGTGGGGCTGTTCACATCAACCGAAAATTTCTGATTGCCAGACCGGCATCCTCTAGCCCACGCCGAACCGCCGCCTCGGACAGGTCGCGGACGATGAACACCAGCTTGCCGACCGGCAGGTCCGGTGCCGGATCTGTCAGCGCCAGCGGCGCGTGGAGCAAATGCTGCACGGCGTGAACCACCACCGGCCCGGCTTCGCCGCGCACCGCAACGATGCCCTTCAGACGCAGCAGCTCGTTGCCATACTCCCGGACCAGAGCCTGCAAAGCGCCTGACAGCACTTCGGCCTCCACCGGGCACGCGACGTCTATGGAGAAGGATCGCACACCGTGGCCGCTCTCCCGCGAAGCGCCATGGTCGCCACCCAGCCACGCCTGCACGTCGGCGCGTTTGCGTGCGCCGTCGTAGAGTCCTCCTTCCAGCAGTCGCTGCGCGGATATGCTGCCATGGTCGGCCACCAGCAACGCTGCACCGGGATTGACCCGCCGCAACGCGTTCATCAGGCGGGTGACCTGCCCACTGCCTGCCAGGTCGGTCTTGGTCACCACCAGCCGGTCGGCCATGGCGGCCTGCTTTACCGCTTCGGGAAACTGCTGCAACTGGGACTCCCCCGCCACCGCGTCCACCAGGGCGATGACCGTCTGCAGCCGGTAACGGGCATTGACCAGCGGATCGGCCAGCAGCGTATGCAGTATGGGCGCCGGATCCGCCAGACCGGTGGTTTCGATGCACACCCGTTCGAACTCCGGCACCTCCATGCGCACCCGCCTGAGGAACAGGTTGCGCAGGGTGGTGATCAGGTCACCGCGCAGCGAGCAGCACACGCAACCGCCGTCGAGCACCACCAGATCCTCGGAAGCCGTGGCAATGAGGCGGTGATCCAGACCCACTGCACCGAATTCGTTGACCACCACCGCCGTGCGATCCATGTCCGGTTGGCGCAGCAGGTGGTTGAGCAATGTGGTCTTGCCGCTGCCCAGAAAGCCGGTCACCACGAACACCGGCAGCCGTTCGGCCAGCTGTCCGATGGGCTGGATTCCACTGCCGGTTGCGTTCACGGCCGCAGCTCCCGCCATAGAGTGTCCAGGCGTTTGGACGAAACCGGGAAGGCGGTGCGCAATTCCTGGGCGAACAGCGACACCCGATACTCTTCCAGCATCCAGCGGTATTCTTCCAGCTTCCCGCCTTGCCCCTTCCCGGCGGCGGCGCACTCTGCATAGCGCTGCCAGAGAGGTGCCACGGCCTGCATATGCTGACGGTCGCGGCTCGGATCCCGGTCGAGCTTGTTGAGACGAATATTCACCGCCTTCACGTAGCGGGGCAGATGGCGCAACCAGCGCGGGGGCGTATGTGCCACGAAGCCCGGATAGACCAGTGCATCCAGCTGGCTGCGTACGTCGCTCAGCGCCGCCAGCCACTGGGGCGGAACGCTGCCCTTGAGCTGGCGCGCGGCCTGGTGGTACTCGGCCAGCGCCGACGCCACCCAGCCGCAGACGGCGTTGGCGGTCTCGCCCAGACGCGCCTGGGCCTGCCGGGCGCGCTCCGCAAAGGCCTCCGGCGTGCGCACCTCCTCGTCCCCGCCTTCCGGGTAGAAGGCGGCTTTGACGATGGCATCTACCAGCTCCCGTTTCAGGGCATCGCAGCGACCCAGCGCCGCGTAGTGCAGGCACATGCGGTCGATGCCCGGCAGATGTCGCGCGACATCCTTGACCGCCCGTGCCGCCTGTCGACGGAACAGGCGCACCACCCCTTCCCGGTGGGCGATGCGGGCCGCATCCGGAGCATCCAGCACCTGCACCGCGGCATGGTCGCCGGCATCCACCAGGGCGGGATAACCCCGCACGGTCATACCGTCCCGCACCACTTCCACGGTTTCCGGCAGCGCGCCGAAATCCCAGCTGTCGACCTGCTTGCGCTCCACCCCTTCCCAGGACAGCTCCCGAAAGCTGTGCTGGGCACGTTCGCCAAGCGTCGCCTGCAGGGCACTCAGATCCCGTCCCGCCGCCAGCTGCCGACCTTCGGGGTCGGTAACCACGAAACGCATGAACAGGTGCCCAGGCAGCTGTTCCGGCCGCCAGCTCTGCGCGGGGATCTCCACCCCGGTCATGCGCGCCAGCTGCCGGCCGAGCGCATCGAGCAGAGCTTGATCATGGTTGTTCAGGGCCTGTATGCAGGCGTCGGCGAACTGCGGGGCCGGCACGAAGTGACGGCGCAGCCCCTTGGGCAGAGACTTGATCAGTGCGATCACCTTCTCCTGCAGCAGCCCCGGCACCAGCCATTCGAAAGGCTCCGGCTGCAGCTGGTTGACGGCCGCCAGCGGCACAGTGACCGCCACGCCGTCCCGTTCGCTGCCGGGATCGAAATGGTAGGAAAGGGCCAGACGCAGCCCGGATATCTCCAGGTGGTCGGGAAACTGGGCCTCGGTGATGCCGTGGGCGCCGTGCTGCATGAGATAGTCCCGGGTCAGGTCCAGCAGCCCGGGACGGTCCGCCTCGGCCTCGCGGCGCCAGCGCTCGAACGCCGCCCCGCTGCAGATGCCCTCGGGAATGCGTGCGTCGTAGAAGCGGTACAGCAGCTCCTCGTCCACCAGCAGGTCCCGGCGACGGGACTTGGCCTCCAGGGTTTCGATCTCCTCCAGCAACGCCCGGTTGTGGGCGAAGAAGCGGGCCCGCGTCTGATACTCGCCGCGCACCAGCGCGCCACGGATGAACAGTTCCCGGGACAGCACCGGATCGATGGGCCCGTAGTTGACCCGCCGCCTGGCCGCCAGCACCAGACCGTACAGTGTCACCGTCTCGAACGCCGCTACCCGGGCCGGGCGCTTCTCCCAATGGGGCTCGAAGTAGTTGCGCCTGACCAGGTCCCCGGCCAGGCGTTCCACCCATTGGGGCTCGATGGCGGCGACGGTGTGGGCGTAGCGCCTTCCCGTCTCCACCAGCTCGGCGGCCATGATCCATTTCGGTCCCTTCCTGGCCAACGCCGAGCCCGGGAAGATGTTGAGCTTGAGATTGCGTGCGCCGGTGTACTCGCGATTGTCCGTCTTGAACGCCACGTTGCCCAGCAGCCCCGCCAGCAGCGCTCTGTGCACCGCATCGTATGCGGCCTCCGTGTGGTCGGGCCGCATGTCCATGCCGGCGGCCAGCTCCTTGAGCTGGCGGTGGGTGTCGTGCCAGTCCCGCAGCCGCATGAAGGACAGAAAATGCTCCCGGCACCACTTGCGCAGCTTGTTCTGGGACAGGTGACGCTGCTGCTCGTGATAGCTCTGCCAGAGCTTGAGGTAACCCAGAAAATCCGAGCGGGGATCGCTGAACAGGCGGTGCGTCTCGTCGGCTGCCTGCTGCTGGTCCAGCGGACGCTCGCGCGGATCCTGCACCGCCAGCGCCGAGACGATGATCAGCGCTTCATGCAGGCAGCGTTCGTCGCGAGCCGCCAGCAGCATGCGTCCCAGACGCGGGTCCACGGGCAACCTGGCCAGTTGCCGGCCGATGTCGGTCAGGCGTTCGCGCCCGTCCACCGCGCCAAGCTCGTGCAGCAGCTTGAAACCGTCCCGCACATAACGGCTGTCGGGAGGGTCGATGAAGGGAAATCGCTCGATGTCGCCCAACCCCAGGGCCAACATCTGCAGGATGACCGCCGCCAGATTGGTACGACGGATCTCCGGCTCGGTATACCGGCTTCGACTCTGATAGTCCTGCTCGTCGTAGAGCCGGATGCAGATGCCTGCCGCCACCCGCCCGCAGCGCCCGGCACGCTGATCCGCGGACGCCCGGGACACCGGCTCGATGGGCAGACGCTGGACCTTGGTGCGGTAGCTGTAACGGCTGATGCGCGCCAGGCCGCTGTCCACCACATAGCGGATGCCCGGCACGGTGAGGGAGGTTTCCGCCACGTTGGTCGCCAACACGATGCGCCGGCCACCATGGTCCTGGAACACCCGGTTCTGCTGCGCCGCCGACAGCCGCGCATAAAGCGGCAGAATTTCGGTATGGGGTGGGTGGTGCTTGCGCAGGCGCTCCGCCGTCTCGCGGATCTCGCGCTCGCCCGGAAGAAACACCAGTACGTCGCCGTTGCCGGCGCGGGCGAGCTCGTCCACCGCGTCCACCACCGCCTGGGGCAGATCCGCTTCCCTGCCGTCCAGGTCGCCCGTGCCCCGCTCCCGGTACCGGACCTCCACCGGGTAGGTGCGGCCGGAAACCTCGATGACCGGTGCGTCGTCGAAATGCCTGGAAAAACGTTGGGGATCGATGGTGGCGGACGTGATGACGACCTTCAGATCGGGTCGGCGCGGCAGCAGCCGCTTCAGGTAGCCCAGCAGGAAATCGATGTTCAGGCTGCGCTCGTGGGCTTCGTCAATGATGATGGTGTCGTACTGGCTGAGGTCCGGGTCCCCCTGGGTCTCGGCCAGCAGGATGCCATCGGTCATCACCTTGACGAAACTGTCCCGGCTCACCCGGTCATGGAAGCGCACCTTGTAACCCACGGCGGCGCCCACCTCGGAACCCAGTTCCTGGGCGATGCGCGCCGCCAGACTGCGGGCCGCGATGCGCCGCGGTTGGGTGTGCCCGATCATGGCCGCGGCGCCGCGGCCGAGGTCCAGGCAGATCTTGGGAAGCTGGGTGGTCTTGCCGGAGCCGGTTTCGCCGCATACGATCACCACCTGATGGGCGGCGATGGCCGCACGTATCTCCTCGCGGCGCTCCACCACCGGCAGGGCGTCCGGATAGCGGGGGGCGGGCAACGACTGCTGCCGATGCCGGCGCTGGGCGCGCGAGCGCGCCACATCCCCGCTCAGAGCCTGCAGCGCCGAATCCACGGCGCGCCCCTGGCGGGCACGGCGCTGGAGCGTCCTCAGCCGCTTCCGGAACGATCTCTGGTCAGCCAGCATGCACTCGGGGAGGGCCTGCGCCAGAGCGGCCAGAGGAGGTGGTTGCATAACGCGACAGACGTACACCGTGGATGGAACGACGGCCGGCCTCAGCAGCCGACGCGGCTTATTGTAACATTCACGCTCGAGACGCCGCTGCAAGGTACCTGTGCCGCGCCGAATCCGATCCTGTTATCCTGTCCGCAATGACCGCAGGCTCTTGATTTTCCGTAATTCCAGGGCGGCGCATGCCACCGTGCAAAAAGTGCGCTAGGAATATACGCCGGCCTGTCGCAGTCTACCTACCGAGAACCGGGCCGCCCGGTGCCGGCCCGGGCACATTCCGGCCGAACCCACGGAGCCGTACCAGACACCCAGAGGTAATCCGATGACCGACGAAGTTCGACGCCGCCGCCGCAGCTTTCTTGGCTGGATGGCGGGTACAGCGGGCCTGTTCACCCTCAGCCGCACCGCCCGTGCCCAGCACGCGCAGGGACGGGACAATGCGCTGTTCGGCGAGCCCAAGCACAAGGTGGTATACCAGCTCAACAAGGCAAATCACCAGTATGTGGAGGATGTCCTGTTTTCCGTCGGGGAATTGCTGCGCAAGTACGGCGACGAGATCCACATCGTGGTCACCGCGTTCGGCCCGGGCATCCAGCTCCTGGGCAAGCAGCCCGAGCGTCCCATGCCCAAGGTGCTGCGGGAGCGGGCCTCCAGCCTGGCGGTCTACGGCGTGCAGTTCCATGCCTGCCACAACACCATGAAGACCCTGGATTGGAACAAGGGCGACCTGGTGGACTACGCCATCATCGTGCCCATCGGCGCGGACGACATCATGCGTCTGCAGGAAAAAGGCTACGCCTACCTCAGCTGGTGACCCCCGCACTGTCGTGCTGACGGCGACCTTCTACACTTGTCATCGAGGGAAGCGTTCAACGCATCCCGCCGGTATACCCATCGGACAACAAGGGGAAACATCGCCATGAAGGTCGAGAAGCTGCCTGACGGTCGCCTTGCTCTGCAGTTCACCGCCGAAGAAGCGCGCAAGCTCGATGCCCAGATCGCCGCGCACACCGGCAACGACATGCCCACCGAGGCGTTGAATCTTGCCAGTGCACTGCGCAGCGCCTGGTACGAAGTCAACGACGACTTCCGCCAGCCGCCCAACGCCTGGGAGCCGGGCGCCCGCTTCCCCACCATTGAGACATAGGCCCAGAGGGAGAACAGCCATGTTCATGCGCGAACAGAGCAAGCAGAACATCGAGGTCGTCGTGGATGCGAAGGAAGCCCAGCATATCCTGGAAGGCCTGGAGCGCTTCCACGATTCGCTCGATGAGACGGGCCAGGAGCTCGAACGCCAGCTCAAGGCCGCCGGCGTCGCGCCGCCGGCCAAACCCGACCACATCCGTTACGAGTACGCCCCGCCTCTGGACTGACGCCGGCCCTTGCGAGCGGGCCGGTCCCTGCCGCCCCGAATGGAGCAGCCGCCGGCTGCCGCATTCGGGGCGGCGCCGTTCACCAGGCCGGCGGTGTTGGTAAACTAGCGCCGGCCATGTCACTGTTCGACTATTTCAGCGCTGCCGCCGTACCGCCCGACACCACCGGCAAGACGCTGGTGGTGGGCGAACCTGCCGTGCTGTCGGCGGCGGAGGATTTCCTCAAGCGCCTCGAAGCGCGCTTCGGGCCGTCCGTCCTGGGCCTGGTGGGAGACGGCCTGTACAACGGACAGCGCCCGACGGTGGAGCTGCCGGAACGGTATCGGGCCGGCGCCAAGCGCCTGCGTCGGTTGCAGCCTCCACGGGTCATCATGCTGGGCCGGGCATCGGAGCGCTTCGAGCTGGCGGCCGAGGCACCCTGCCCGGCCTACTGGGTCAACGCCACCGACCCGCGCAGCGCCCAGGCCGGCTGCCGCCGGATCATGGTGGCAGGCGAGCCCCAGAGCCGCGCCATCCCCGGTGCGCGGCTCACCGGCGATCCGTTGCTGGCGCTGGAGACCCTCCCTGAGGCGGCCATGCCCGACGAGCTGTGCGAACGGTTTCGCGAGTTTCGCAACCGCGGGTACTGGATCAGCTACTTCGCCGCCACCGGCGAAGGCGAGGAAGCGCTGGCCTACGGTGTGTTCTTCGAGCTGGCCCGCCAGCGCCAGGGCCTGCTGGTGCTGGCGCCGCGGGACCCGGACCGCTATGAGCCGGTGTATCGCGAAAGCCTCAGGTACCACCTGCCCACCAACCGCCACGGGCGGCTGATGACCTCCTACGTTCCCCACCAGACCCGCGTCTATTATGTCGAGGACACCCAGGTCATGAACCGGCTTTACGGGTGTGTGGACTTCGTGGTGGCGGGCGCCACCCTGGATGAACGGGCCCGCCATGCGCCTGACCTGATCACTCCCATGGCCTACGGCCGTCCGGTGATCGTCGGACCGGCCCACCGCCGCCATCCGGCCGTGGAGAGCGCCCTTGCGGCCCGGGTGGTGCTGTACGCCGACCACACCGACGCGCTGGTGGAGGCCTGTCGGCTCCTTGCCAACGACCCCGGGCGCAGGGAGTCCCTGGCCCGCGAAGCCCACAGCTGGCTGCAGCAGCAGGTGGGCGCCGCCGATCGCGTACTGCAGCTCATTGAATAGGGAATGCCGGCCTGAGCGCCAGGTTTGTTCAGTTCGACCCGGACTGGCTATAATCCCATTTCGCAAGTCGCCGCACGGCTGGGGGGCCTTCAGCGGCGACACCCGACTATAACAACGCTTGCCAACCACCATCGCCAAGAGGGAGGATCATGAGAAACCATTCGCTGCTGCGCGTGTGCGCGCTGAGCGCGGGCCTGGCCCTGGCCGGATCCGCTGTCGCCGCCGGCAATCCGACGGCCGGGCGCCTGAAGGCGTTCACCTGCTTCGGTTGTCACGGCATTCCCGGCTACACCAATGCCTATCCGCAATACAACGTGCCCAAGCTGGGCGGCCAACACGCCGAGTACATCGTCAAGGCCCTGAAGGAATACAAGGACGGCCAGCGCAGCCATCCGACCATGCATGCCCAGGCATCCTCGCTGTCCGAACAGGACATGGAAGACATCGCTGCCTTTTTCTCCACTTTCAGGAATGACTGAGGACCTTCCGCGTCGTCGTGCGCTGTCGGCGAAAACCGGGCTTATCCATTGCGCCGCACGCCACGGACGACCGGACACGATCCAGGGCACCGAGATATCCAATTGCACAAAGGGCATGCCATGAACAAGTTCGCTATCGCACTATCCGCTCTGCTGCTTACCGTTTACGCCGCCCAGACTCTGGCCGCCGGCGATCCGGCAGCCGGGAAACAGAAGTCCACCACCTGCGCGGCCTGCCACGGGGCCGACGGCAACAGCACCAGCGCGCAGTTTCCACGGCTGGCCGGGCAGTACGCCAGCTACATCGTTCAGGCACTCAAGGAATACAAGAGCGGCCAACGCAAGAACGCCATCATGAAGGGCTTCGCCAGCGGCCTGTCCGAACAGGACCGTGAAGACCTGGCGGCGTATTTCAGCAGCCAGACGGGGCTGATCGCCCCCAAGCTCGACCGGCGCAGCAACGTCGAATGACCTCCACCGCCGGGCGCCGGTCCCCGGCGCCCGGCTTTCTATCGCTCCCCGGACATGGGGGCGGATACGTGCCGGGCGACGCCGGCCGGCATCCCCAACCCGGCTGAACAGACCCACAGGGGCGTCGCGGGCCCGTCATGAACCCGACCGGCCCCGCACGGTCAGTGATCCCCGTTCGCTCCTTTGGCGGACTTGCCGTGGCTGAGATAGATGGCGGCGGCGATCAGCACGATGCCGATGGCCAGATACAGCAGATCCAGGGCGCTGTGGAATTTCATTTCCAGGGCGTGCTCGAAGTACTTCACCACCAGAATCAGCAACACGACCTTGGCGAGTCGGTTCTTCAGGTCGTCCAGGGATTTGATCAGCAGCACGCGCTCGCCGAACTCCGACTGCTCCGCCACGTCGATACGGCTCACGAACAACTCGTACAGTCCCAGCGCGAAGATGAGCATGATGGTGGCCAGCAGATAGCCGTCCACCACTTCCACCACATGGGTCACCACGGCCGCACGCATCTCGATGCGCGCCTGGGCCGCCAGGCCCGGGTCCGCATAGTGAGTGAGATGCGCCAGCAGATAGACCACGTCCACCGTGGCCACGTAGAACATGGCGAACGCCACCACGATACTGGCGATCACCGCCGCCAGCACCACCAGACGGCTGTTCCAAAGCAGCCGTTCGAAAACTCGCTCGATGTGATTCATACCCGCTCCTGTCAATGGCGGCCCGGCGGTGGCCCCGCAGCCGTTCGACCCGCACAACCGCGGCCATCTTAACCCAGGATTCACTGCTCGGGCCCGCCGTCACTTGCGCCGACGATACGGTCCGCTATGATTGCAATTCACACACCAGGGACGCGGCCTGTGGCCCTGAAAAGTCCCTGCGAACAGCGCAATCCTCCGGAGGCGGTCATGGTTTCATTGAAAGTCAACGGCCAGCAACACCAGGTCGACGTGGATCCGGGTACGCCGCTGCTCTGGGTGCTGCGCGACAACCTGGGACTGACCGGGACGAAGTATGGATGCGGAATCGCCCTGTGCGGGGCATGCACGGTGCAGGTCGACGGGGTCCCCACCCGTTCGTGCGTGACACCGCTGTCGGTGGTGGGCGATAAGGAAGTGAAGACCATAGAGGGGTTGTCCTCCGATGGGCACCATCCGGTTCAGCAGGCCTGGGTCGACCAGCAGGTGCCCCAGTGCGGCTTCTGCCAATCCGGGCAGCTCATGACCGCCGCGGCATTGCTGGAGCACAACCTCAACCCCAGCACGGCGGATATCGACAGCGCCATGTCCGGCATCATCTGCCGTTGCGGCACCTATCAGCGCATCCGCGAAGCGATCAAGCGGGCCGCCGCCATCAAGGCGAAAGAGGTGAATCATGGATGAGGCGGCAAAACTGACCCGGCGTGGCTTCCTGAAGGTGGCGGCAGGCGCCGGCGGTGCACTGCTGGTCGGTTTCTATCTGCCCGGCTGCAGCCGCTCGGACCCACCAGCCGCCAGAGCGCAGGACCCGCAAGGCAGCGGCACCGTCCGGCGAGACACGGGCGACCAGCCGGACGGCTATGCACCCAACGCCTGGATACGCGTCGATCCGGACAACAGCGTCACCCTGATGGTGGCCAGTTCCGAGATGGGACAGGGCGTGATGACGTCCATTCCCATGCTGATCGCCGATGAGATGAACGCGGACTGGTCCAAGGTCCGCGCCGAGTTCGCGCCGGTGAACAAGGTCTACAACAACCCGCTGTTCGGCCGCCAGGCCACCGGCGGCAGCACCGCCATACGCGGGTACTGGCATCCGGTACGCGAAGCCGGGGCGGCCGCCCGGGAATTGCTGGTCGCCGCCGCCGCCCAGCGCTGGGGCGTATCTCCGGACAGTTGCAGCAGCGCCCACGGCCACGTGCTGCA
>DATFML010000464.1:0-11915 GCA_035266965.1 Gammaproteobacteria bacterium | reverse complement strand
CTGTTCGACGTCATCAAGGAAAAGAACATGTACGGCAGGAAGGTCATGGGCATTGAACGCAGCACTTTTCTCATCGACTCCGAAGGCGTGCTGCGCCGGGAGTGGCGCAAGGTCAAGGTCGACGGACATGTCGACGAGGTTCTTGACGCCCTGAAAGCACTGTAACCGCGGCGTCCGTCCGCTTTTCTTCCTTGAACGGGGCCCCAGGCATGTCGAACGAGCCCGACAACAAGCGTCTGTTCGTGCTGGACACCAATGTGCTGATGCACGACCCCAGCGCACTGTTCCGATTCCAGGAGCATGACATCTACCTTCCAATGGTCGTATTGGAGGAACTCGATGCGGCCAAGAAGGGCGTCTCGGAAGTCGCCCGCAACGTACGCCAGGCCAGTCGCTTTCTCGACGAGTTGATGAGCGACACCTCCAAGGCCGCCATCGACCTGGGCCTGCCACTGGCCCAGGTCAATGGCAACGGAAACGGCAACGCCGGGCGCCTGTTCGTTCAGACCCGCGTACTGCCCTTCGACCTGCCGGCCGGCATGCCCGGCAACAAGCCGGACAACAACATCCTGGGCACCGCGCTGGCGCTGCAGACCGAGAGACCGGACGTGCGGGTGACGCTGGTGTCGAAGGACATCAACCTGCGCATCAAGGCCGCGGTGCTTGGCGTACATGCCGAAGACTACTACAACGACCGGGTCCTCGAGGACGTCAACCTGCTGTACACCGGCACCGGTGAACTGCCCGCCGATTTCTGGGACAGCCACAGCAAGGAACTGCATTCCTGGCAGGAGCAGGGTCGCACCTTCTACCGGGTGAGCGGCCCGCTTGCGGATCAGTGGCATGCCAACCAGTGCCTGTATCTGCCCGAGGAAGGCGCCCTGGAGGCACTGGTCCGAGGCCGGGACGGGGACACCGCCATCCTGGAGCTGGCACAGGACTACCGCACCCCGCGGCACACGGTATGGGGTATCAATGCCCGCAACCGGGAGCAGAACTTCGCCCTCAACCTGTTGATGGACCCGTCAGTGGATTTCGTAAGCCTGGTGGGCATGGCGGGCACCGGCAAGACGCTGCTGACTCTGGCGGCGGGCCTGGCCCAGACCCTGGAGGAGAACCTCTACCGGGAAATCGTCATGACCCGGGTAACGGTGCCGGTCGGCGAGGACATCGGGTTCCTGCCGGGCACCGAGGAGGAAAAGATGACCCCGTGGATGGGCGCGTTGATGGACAACCTGGAAGTGCTCACCAAGACCGAAGCGGGGGGCGACTGGGGGCGGGCGGCCACCAACGACCTGCTGCGCAACCGCATCAAGATCCGCTCCCTGAACTTCATGCGCGGCCGCACCTTCCAGAACAAGTACCTCATCCTGGACGAGGCCCAGAACCTCACCTCCAAACAGATGAAAACCCTGATCACCCGCGCCGGCCCGGGCACCAAGGTGGTGTGTCTGGGCAATGTCGCCCAGATCGACACCCCCTACCTCACGGAAACCACCTCCGGCCTGACCTATGTGGTGGACCGCTTCAAGGACTGGAGCCACAGCGCCCACATCACTCTGCTGCGCGGCGAACGCTCGCGCCTGGCCGACTTCGCCTCGGAGATCCTTTGACCCGCGTTCCTTTCAAATTCTCAAGAGCGCCACGGAAAACACGGAAAGCACGGACGGGAAAAGGCGATAAATGTAAGGCGCAATAACTGAAGGGCATTGCGCCGGACAGTCCACCGTCGACACCGGCTTGCGGCGCAATGCGCTGCGCTTATTGCGCCCTGCGACGGCTGCTGCGCGGCGAACGCTCGCGCCTGGCCGACTTCGCCTCCGAAATCCTTTGATGCGGGTTCCTTTCAAATTCTCAAAAGCGCCACGGAAAACACGGAAAGCACGGACGGCGTCTATTCAGACCAAGGGTACGGCGGAAAGCCGACCGCATCACAGCATATGCTGTATCGCGATTGCGGCGGCAGCGGACCGGGGTTGCTCCCTACCAAGCTACGGAGCTAGAGAGGCGGACAATTGCCGCCATCAGCCCTTCATCGATCGGAATTGAACACTTCTTATCTTCCGTGTTTTCCGTGCTTTCCGTGGCGCCTTTTGATATTACGCTCAGCGCTTGGCCGCGGTCTGAACCGGCGTTTCGGTCCGGGTCTCCGGTTCGGACTGTTCGATAGGGCCTCGGGGCCAGGCTTTCAGTACGGCCTGCACGAGTGTGGCCAGGGGAATGGCGAAGAACACGCCCCAGAAGCCCCAGATCCCGCCGAACACCAGCACCGCCACGATGATCGCCACCGGATGCAGGTTCACCACCTCCGAGAACAGCAGGGGCACCAGGATATTGCCGTCCAGGGTCTGGATGATCCCGTAGGCGATGATGAGGTAGGCGAACTCCGTCCCCCAGCCCCACTGAAAATACGCGATGACGGCCACCGGCACGGTGACCACGGCCGCGCCTATATAGGGGATGATGACGGAAAAACCGACCAGGGTGGCCAACAGGGCCGCGTACTGCAGCCCCATGATGGCGAAGGTGGCATAGGTGGTCACGCCGACAATGAGAATCTCCCACACCTTGCCACGGACATAGTTGCCTATCTGGATGTTGACGTCGTTCCAGACCACCGTCGCAAGGCCCCGTTCACCGGGCAGGTACTGGCTCACCCACTGCAGGATACGATCCTTGTCCTTGAGAAAGAAAAACACCAGCACCGGTACCAGCACCACGTAGACCAGCAGAGCGATCAACCCCACTACCGAAGCCACGGAGACCGACAAGGCATGCTGCCCCCAGGCTGCCAGCTCGCCGCGGATACCGGCCATGATCTCGCTCACCTGCTGGCTGGTGATGAAATTGGGGTACAGATCGGGCAGGCGCTGCAGCGTGTGCTGGCCCTTGGCAATCATGGTGGGCAACTGCTGGAGCAACTGCGCCAACTGATTGGAAAGGATCGGCAACAGGCCGAACAGGGCAAACACCAGGAACAGCATGAAAGCCAGGAACACCACCAGCACCGCTGCCATCCGTGGCATATGCCGGCGCTCCAGGGCGCCCACGAAGCCTTCCAGCAGATACGCGATCACAACACCCGCCAGCACCGGCGCCAGCATGTTGCCGAAGGTGATGACCAGCGCGAAGCCCGCCACCAGCAACAGCGCGAGGATCACCACCTGGGGATCGGAGAAGTAGCGGCGGAACCACGCCCTGACGATGTTCATGGGCTCGATCCGTCAATCGTCGGATTTCAGTGCTTCGTAGCGACGTTGAAAGACCAATTCCAGCTCGTCGATGACTTCCACGGCATCCCGGCCCTGCATGACATGCTGAGCCACCAGTGCCGAGGTTTCGTTGAGCATATGGCGCTTCTCGATCATGTGGTAGGTGCGCGAAAGCCGCTTTACGGCGGCGACGACCGACTCGCTTTCCGGCCGCGGGATAGGCTCCGGCTCGGGGAGGGTACGCTCCTGTACCGCGGTATCGGTGTCGGCCGGAGCGGGCGCAGTCGATCCCAGACCGATCGACCGGCTGCTCAGAAATTCGGCGAACGCCAGCAACGTCGCCTGGTCGCCGGCGCCCAGAGTCCGAAACAAGCCCACCAATCGTTCTTCAACGGAAGCCATGGGTCTTCTCGCCAAGCAATCTGATCAGGTCTCCAGCTTGAGGCTGAATACCGGCGGCTTGTGGCGTTCCTGCATGAGGTCCAGCTCCTTGACCAAAGCCACCAGCACCTGATCGGTCAGTGCCTGCATGTTACCCCACTCGTCCCGTGCTGTCGCCAGCAGCTCCGTCATGTTGGGAGGCACCTTGCGCTTGGCCTCCATGACGATGTCCTCCAGCATGCCGGGTTTCATCTCCGGACGGAACAGCATGCCGTAGGTCAGTGCATCGGGCCGGATCGCCAGCCATTTGCCCGCCTCGTCCACAAGAATCGGCTCGACGTCGTCGGGCAGCGTCACCGATCCGTTGTACATGACCAGCACCTTGCGGCCATCGACGGCTTCGGCGAGCTGGTCGCCCTTGCCGGCTTCGGTCATGCGCGCGGTCGTCCAGTAGGCGTTGTGGAACGGCTCCGCCGACGCGCTGCCGCCGGCCTGTTCCGCCACCAGCAGGCCTCCGAAGCCGATGCCGACCACCGGCCGCTGGGCCTTGCGGAACACTTCGATCAGTTCCAGCTCATCGTCGACCCAGGGGCATCGGTCACGATCGGTGGTGGGATAGCCGCCGCCCAGCAGGAACAGGGCATCGAACTGCATTACGCTGCCGGGAACGGCCTGGCCGACGAACGGCCGATGGTAGCTGAAGCCGATGTCGCGCTTCTCGAGCTGTCGCTCGATCAGGCCGAGGAATTCCGAGTAGGTGTGCTGTACCACGCAGTAGTTTTGCATATCAGGCTCCCTTCGCTTGGAGTGGCACGGCCGCGAAGACGGCTCGCCTGGACAGGCTCAGGCCGGAGTGGGCAGATCCTGATGGGTCTTGCAGTAGGCACGGGCAAACTCCAGCAACTCGTCCATGGCCCGGTGGCGGAATTTCTGCTTCTGGTGCACGAAGGAAAACGGCCGTTCGAGAGGGGGATTCAGGTTGATGGCCACCAGCGAACCCAGTTGCAGTTCCTTGAGGATAGTCGCGCGGGACACGATGGACACGCCCATGCCGGCTTCCACCGCGCCCTTGATGGCTTCCGGGCTGCCCAGCTCCATGCATACCGTCACGTCGCTCACGTTGACCCCGGAGGACAGGAAATACTCGCTGATCACCTCCCGGGTGCCCGAACCTTCCTCCCGGCAGATGTACGGATATTCCAGCAACTGGGCAATGCCCACGGTCGGATGTCGGGCCAGCGGGTGCGAGGGAGGCACCACCGCCACCAGCTGATCCATGCGGCACACTTCCACCACCAGGTTCTTGTTGGTCACCGGCGCCTCCACCACACCCAGGTCGATGACGTTGTTTTCGACCATGTGCACGATACCGTCGGTGTTGGACACTTTCAGGTGCACGTTGACTTCCGGATACTTGTGTTTGAAGTCTCCGAGCAGGGCCGGCAGCATGTACTCCGCGATGGTGGTGCTGGCGCCCATGATCAGCACACCGCTGATCTCACCGGTCATCTCCCGGACGGAATTCTCCATCTCCGAGTACAGCTCGAAAATGCGATCGGCGTATTCGTAGACCCGCTTGCCCGCTTCCGTAAGACTGATGCGGTTGTGGGTGCGATCGAAGAGGCGGGTGTTGAAATGCTCTTCCAGCTGGCGCACCTGGAACGTCACCGCCGGCTGAGTCATGTGAAGGGTTTCTGCCGCCTTGGTGAAACTCAGCAGACGGGCTACCGTGTGGAATACCTGCAATCTGCGGTCGGCCATGGACCTCTCTCATCCGGTCGTCGCGAGGGTGCCGCAAATGGGTCCTGCACCCGTGCACGACCCAAAGGGGCTGGGTCCCTGCCAGCCGGCTCCCCGCGCGCCACGGGGGCTGTGTGAAGACCGCTATGTTATCAACAATTTTAATGATTACAAAACCCACCTAATACCCTCGAATCCCTGGGGCAAAACGCCCCCCGCTTGGGGCGCACCCGACCATGCCGCTATCATGGCGTCATGAGCGACACCTGGAAGAAATTCGATCTGGAGGGCGCCGGGCTGCAGACCCTCAATATGCGGCTGGCACGGAGCCTTCGCAAGCGGGCGGTGGCCTATTCACTGTGGTTGCTGTTCCCGGTGGGCGCCCACCGCCGCTATCTGGCGGACCGCCGCGGCAGCCTGGTCTATGTGGCGCTGACAGCGTTGACCCTCATTGTGGGCATCGCCCTGAGCCCACCCTATTGGTTCATACCGGCGGGGCTGGAAGTCCTGTTCGCGCTGTTCGACCTGTTCTGGATCGATCGCCGCGTGGTGACCGTCAACAAGGAACTGCGCATGAACCTGTACCTCGGCAGCGCGGCCGCCCCCCCCGCCGGCTATCGTGGACGCTACACGGACGAGGAACCCGAATCCCTGATCCGGGACTACACGCTCACCAAGGAGCGGGAAAAAGCCGGCCACCCCCCCGCTCCCACCGACCAAGCGCCGAAGGAGCCGGAAGCGGGAAAGAACACCCCGTCGTTCGCTGAACAGGAGCGCATGCTGCGTGAGCTCGCCAGGACCCGCAAGCGCCAGTCCGGGGATAGGGGCGACGATCGCTGACGCCGCCGACCGGCGCCTTCCTCCACGATGTCAGCGCCTCACGGGCGGGCGGTTCCGCCGTCCGCCGGAAGTACGGCATATTTCCTCCAACGGGCCGCGTAGTACAGCACCGGGATCACCACCAGGGTCAGCAGTGTCGACACCAGGATCCCGAAGATCAGCGCGATGGCCAGTCCACTGAAAATCGGATCGTCGAGAATGAAGGTGGCGCCCAGCATGGCGGCCAATCCGGTAAGCACGATGGGTTTGGCGCGCACCGCCCCCGAGCGGATCACCGCCTCTTCGAACGAAGTCCCGCCGGCCAGCTCCTCGTTGATGAAGTCCACCAGCAGAATGGAGTTGCGCACGATGATACCGGCCAGGGCGATCATGCCGATCATGGAGGTGGCCGTGAACGGCGCCTGCAGCAAGGCGTGACCCGGCAGCACCCCGATCACGGTCAGCGGAATGGGCGCCATGATGATCAACGGTACGAGATAGGAGCGGAACTGGCCCACCACCAGCAGGTAGATCAGGATCAGCCCCACCGAATAGGCGATCCCCATGTCGCGGAACGTCTCGTAGGTGATCTGCCACTCCCCGTCCCACTTGACGCTGTAGCGGTAGGGGTTGTCGGGCGGGTCGATCAGATACTGCCGCAGGCCCTGCCCGTCGACGCTCGTGCCGCTGAGCTTTGAGTAGATCTGGAACATGCCATACAAAGGGCTGTCCACCGGGCCCGCCATGTTGCCGGTCACATAGACCACCGGCAGCAGATCCTTGTGGTAGATGGCGTGTTCGCGCGACGTATCGCGCACCGAGACGATCTCGCTCAGGGGAACCAGCCGATCACTGGTCTGACTGCGCACCCCCATGGCCAGCACGGCATCGAGATCCGCCTTGTCCGCCACCGGAAACTGCAGGCGTACGGGGACGGGATACTTGTCGTTGGGGCGATGCAGGTAACTGACGTCTTCGCCGCCCAACGCCGTGCCCACCGCCTCCACCACGACGGACTGCGCCACCCCCAGGCGGGCGGCCCGGGCGCGGTCCACGGACAGCGTCTTCCTGGGCGCCGGCGCTTCCACGCTGTCGTCCACATCCACGATGTCCGGCGTCTCCTTGAAGACCTTGCGCACCTCCTTGGCCACCCTGATCTGACCCGGGTAGTTCAGCCCATAGACCTCCGCCACCAGAGGGGACAACACCGGCGGGCCGGGCGGCACCTCGACGATCTTGATGTTGGCATCGAACCGCCGCGCGATGCGCTGCAGTGGCTCGCGTAGCGCCATGGCGATGTCGTGGCTTTCCCGCTGGCGGTGCTTCTTGTCGCGCAGATTGACCTGAATGTCGCCCACGTTGTTGCCACGGCGCAGGTAGTACTGACGCACCAGGCCGTTGAAGCTGATGGGAGCCGCGGTACCGGCATAGGTCTGATAGTCGGTCACTTCAGGTACCTTCGCGAGATGATCTCCCAGCGCCTGCAATACCCGATTGGTTTGCTCGAGACTGGTGCCTTCCGGCATGTCCACCACCACCTGGAACTCCGACTTGTTGTCGAACGGCAGCATCTTGAGTATGACCAGTTCGAACACCGCCAGGCTCGCGGACCCGGCGATCAACAACCCGATGCCCGCCAGCAGCCAGCGGCGCCTGGGCGCGCCCTGGCGGCCGTTGAGGAACGGCCCGAGCGTGCGCTTGAAAAAGCGGTAGAGACGGGGCGGCACATCGGATTCATGGACCGCGTGGCCGGTCGCGCGGCGCTTGAGAACCTGGTAGGTGAGCCAGGGCGTGACGATGAAGGCCACCGCCAGGGAGATCAACATCCCGATGCTGGCATTGATGGGGATAGGGCTCATGTAGGGCCCCATCAGACCGCTCACGAAGGCCATCGGCAGCAGTGCGGCGATCACCGTGAAGGTGGCGAGGATGGTCGGCCCGCCCACCTCGTCCACCGCCAGGGGAATGGCCTCGGACAGGCTCCGACCGCCGATCTGCATGTGCCGGTGTATGTTCTCCACCACCACGATGGCATCGTCCACCAGGATGCCGATGGAGAAGATCAGCGCGAACAGGGACACCCGATTGAGGGTGAATCCCCACGCCCAGGAGGCGAACAAGGTGACCATCAGCGTGATCACCACGGCGGCGCCGACGATCAAGGACTCCCGCCAGCCGAGTGCGACCAGCACCAGCAGCACCACCAGGGCGGTGGCGAAGACCAACTTGTGGATCAGGGTCTGGGCCTTGTCGTTGGCGGTGACACCGTAATTGCGGGTGACGGTGGCATGGATGCCGTCCGGCACGAACGTGCCCCGCAACTGTTCGAACCGGTGAATCACCTGGTCGGCGATCTCGACCGCATTGGTGCCCGGCTTCTTGGCGACGGCGACGGTCACCGCCGGATAAACGCCGCGGGCGGTGATACCCTTGTCGGCGGCCCGGGGACCGGTGCCGAAACCGACATACTGGTGGGGTTGGTCGGGCCCCAACGCGACGGTTGCCACATCCCGCAGATACACGGGCGCGCCGTCGTGGACGCCTATCACCAGATCGGCCACCTGGTCGGGGCGGGAAAGGAACTCCCCGGTACGGACCAGCACGGTGCCGTTGTCATTCACCAGATCGCCGCTGTCCCGGCTGGCATTGGCCGTCAGCAGGGCGCGGCGCAGGTCCTGCAGGCCGATGCCGTAGCCCGCCAGGCGCTGGGGATCGAGCAGCACCCGCACCACCTCGTCCGGGCCCCCGATGGTGTAGATATCGCGGGTCCCGGGCACACGCTTGAGCTCGGCCTCCACGGCGTGGCCCACCCGCAGCAGGTCGGCCGCTCCGCGATGGGGATCCTCGCTCCACAGGGTGACGGCGACCACCGGCACGTCGTCTATGCCTTTGGGTTTGATGATGGGCTGCAGCGTGCCGAGGTTGGGAGGCAGCCAGTCCTGCTTGGAGAACACGGCGTTGTACAGGCGCACGATGGCCTGGGTGCGGTCCTCCCCGACCTTGTACTCCACCGTCAGCACCGCCATACCCGGGCGCGAGGTGGAATAGATGTGCTTCACTCCCTGGATTTCGGACAACACCTGTTCGGCGGGCACGGTCACCAGGTGTTCCACCTCCGAGGCGCTGGCGCCGGGGAAAGGGATGAACACGTTGGCAAAGGTGACGTTGATCTGGGGCTCTTCCTCGCGCGGCGTGACGGCCACCGCGAACACGCCCAGCAGCAGTCCCACCAGAGCCAGCAACGGCGTGATCCGGGAGTGCAGGAACTTGCGGGCGATGGCGCCGGAAATGCCCAGACGCTGACTCATCGGGCATGCTCCGCCCGCTGCTGCTTGAGCAATACGCCGGCGCGGATGGGATCCAGTGCCACGCGTTCGCCGGCGTCCAGCCCGGCCAGAATTTCGGTCATGCCGTTCGCCAGGGTCCGGCCGGCGCGGACCTGTCGCAAGCCCAGACTGCCGTCCGCCGCCAGAACGTACACGGCGGTCACCTCGCTGCGATGCACCACCGCCTGCTGCGGCACCAGCAGGCGCCGGCGTTCGCCGGTGGTGAAGGCCACCTTTGCCAGCATCCCCGGGTACAGCCCACGGGGTGCAGCCGGCAGATCCACCCTTACCCGGAAGGTGTGGGTTGCCGGATCGGCATAGGGGAACACCGTCAGCTTGCCGACCGTGACCTCAGAGCCCGCGGGCAGCGGCGCCACGAGGCGGGCCTTGCCGATGCGGCGCACAGCGTCGATGTAGTGCTGGGGAACGGGCACCGCCACCCGCAGATGCTCCAGAGACAGCCCGGTCATCAGTGGCTGACCCACACTGGCGGTTTCGCCGGGCTCTACCGAGCGCTTGATGACGATGCCGCTGTAAGGCGCTTTCACGACCGTGTGATCGAGCTGTTCACGGGCTTCGTTCACCCGCGCATTGGCGGCATCCAGGCGCGCCCGCGCCGCCTTCAGCTCGGCGCTCGCCTGGTCCAGGCGCGCCTTGGCGACCAGCCGCTTGCGGTAGACGTCGCTGATGCGCTGATGGTCGGCCCGGGCCTGAACGAAACGGGCCTGAGCTTCCTTCAGACCGGCCTGGGCCTGTTCCAGACGCGCCCGCAACTCGGTATCGCGGAAGCGCACCAGCACCGCCCCCTTGGGGACGAAGTCGTCCACGTCGAAATTGACCGCGATGATGCGACCGGAAATCTGGGCGGAAACGGTAGACTGACTGACCGCCTCCACGACGCCGTCCAGAACCTGTTCCCGGGCAACGGAACGGGACTGCGCCGGCACCGTATCCAACGCCGGCGCGGACCCTTGCGCAGCCGCGGCCATCGCCGACCACAACAACAGAATCGGTAAGAGAATCAGGCGGTTTGCCTGGTCCATGCCCAGCCCCCTTTGGAAAACAGTGCCTCGCCATCATAGGAGCGCAGGCACGTAAAATCTACGTATATTAGAGATTACTAATATTATATCGGGAAGGGCAACAAAAACCGCCCGTAACGGGCGGTTGGGAAAGGGTGGGGAATACCGGCCGCGGGCCCGGTTTGCTACTACATCCTGAACTGGGCCATAAGCCCCTGCAATTGCGTCGCCAGACGCGACAACTCCTCACTGGCGCTGGCGGTCTGCTGGGAACCCGCCGCAGTCTGTTCGGTAACCTGCCGGATGTTCGCCACGTTGGTGCCGATCTCGGCGGACACCGCACTCTGCTGTTCCGCTGCGCTGGCGATCTGGGCATTCATATCGTTGATGGCGGCAACCGAGCCGGCGATGGCACCCAAAGACTCGGCCGCCTTTTCCACCTGATCGGAGCTGGACTGGGCGTTGTCGCGGGCTTCGCCCATGACTTTCGCCGCATCCGCCGCCCCGCCCTGCAGTCCCTCGATCATCTGTTGGATTTCCTGGGTGGACTGCTGGGTCCGGCTGGCCAGCGTGCGGACCTCGTCCGCCACCACCGCGAAACCGCGACCCTGCTCGCCGGCGCGCGCCGCCTCGATGGCCGCGTTGAGGGCCAGCAGGTTGGTCTGCTCGGCGATGCCGCGGATCACATCCAGCACCACGCCGATGTTTTCCGACTCCTTCTCCAGCTTCTGGACCACCTGGACCGCCCGCTCCATGCCGTTGACCAGCGTATCGATCCCGCCGAGGGCTTCGGTGGCCACCAGGGCACCGGACTTGGCCTCGTCATTGGCCTGCTGGGCGGACTCCGCCGCCTTCGCGGTGTGACGGGCCACTTCCTGCACACTGGCGGTCATCTGGTCCATGGCGGCGGCCACATGTCCGATTTCGCTCTGCTGATGCTGCACGCCGCGACTGGCCTCCTCGGTGACCGCCGATGTCTCTTCGGCGGCCGAGGCGAGCTGGGTCGTCGCGCCGCTGATCTGGCCGATCATGTCCCGCAGGTTCTCCGCCATCTGATTGAAGCTGGCGATGATCTCGCCGATCAGATCGTCGCTGCTCAGCGTGCAGGTATGGGAGATATCGTTGTGGCTGATGGCGGTGGCCACCTCCGAAATGCGTCGCAGCTTGTGCAGCAGAATCACATTCACAAGCCAGTAGTTCAGGGCACCCAGACCGGCACCCGCAACCAGGCAGGCGCCCACGAACCACGGCTTCATACCGGCGTGCCAGTCAACGAAATACCCCGCAAAAACGGGAAAGACGGCTCCTACCACCAGACCCAACGCCACCGACGCGACGAACAGGTTCCGCAAGATGCTCGGCTTCATATGTCACCCGTGGGCAGCAATCCACGCTGCTTGTGTCTCATTGTTGTC
>DATFML010000463.1:0-9918 GCA_035266965.1 Gammaproteobacteria bacterium | reverse complement strand
CGAGCATCCCTATTACGAGCTCGCCGAACAGATCGCCCAGGCGCTGTCCGATGCGGGTTTCTCCGTGGTCAGCGGCGGAGGTCCGGGCATCATGGAAGCGGCCAACAAAGGCGCCTACGCGGGCAAGTCACCCAGCATCGGGCTGAACATCCAGCTGCCCCACGAACAGGCCGGCAACCCCTATCAGGACATCGCCCTGCATTTCCGCCACTTCTTCTCCCGCAAGGTCATGTTCGTGAAATACGCCTCGGCCTATGTGGTACTGCCCGGCGGGTTCGGCACCCTGGACGAACTGGCGGAAATCCTGACCCTGGTACAGACCGGCAAGACCCGCCGCATTCCCATCATACTGGTGGGCAGCAAGTTCTGGTCGGGGCTGGTGGAGTGGTTCAAACAGACGCTGGTGGAAGAAGGCACCATTTCCGCGCAGGATCTGGATCTTTTCAAGGTCATCGATGAGCCACAGGAAGTCGTTGATGCTATCTTTCATCATTATGAGCATCGCGGCTTCGAACCGTCTGCCAGGGAGCAGGAAATCCTGCTGGAACTGTGAATCCGAGCCGAGGAAACCCCATGCGCGCAATACTCTTTCTGGCTGTCTGCCTCGCTGCGGGTCCGGTGCTGGCGCAGACCGGCTCGGACCAGCAGCACAAGAACCAGGCCCAGCAGCTGCCCTCGCTGCAGGAGCCCGCGCCCAAACCCGAGCCCAACGCGGCGCCGCCCGCGAAGCACACCGGCAACGGTGAGAAGGGCAAACAATCCATCGAGCCGGAGGTCACCATCATCCCCGGCAAGGGCAAGGAGAAGATCGAGCAGTACAGCGTCAACGGGCGCGTGTACATGATCAAGGTGATCCCCGCCAAGGGCTATCCCTATTACCTGATCGACACCACCGGCAACGGCGTCTTCGACACCCGTCGCGGGGGACCGCAGCCCAACATCTCCATTCCCCACTGGGTCATATTCAGCTGGTGACATCCATCCGGTGAACGCCGGCCCGCCGTGCGCGGCGGGCCGCGCCGTCGGCGAACCCTGCCGCCTTCACGGTTTCTTACCGTATACTGGCGGCCCCATGAACACCTGGACCGCCCCACTCGTGCGCCTCACGCGCGCCCTCGACGGCTTAGCCGAATGGACCGGCCGCGCCATCAGCTGGCTGACCCTGCTGCTGGTGCTGGACACCTTCGCCGTGGTGGTGCTGCGCTACCTGTTCAGCGTGGGCTGGATCGCCATGCAGGAGTCCATGACCTACCTGCATGCCTTCGTGTTCCTGCTGGGCGCCGCCTACACCCTGCGTCACGACGGCCACGTGCGCGTGGACATCGTGTACCGGGATCTCGGCCCCCGCGCCCGGGCCTGGCTGGACCTGCTGGGCACGTTCGTGTTTCTGGTGCCGGTGTGCGCATTCATTCTGTGGTCCAGCTGGGGCTATGTGGCCAGTTCCTGGGCGTTGCACGAGGGTTCGGAAGAAGCCGGCGGACTGCCCCTGGTGTACATCCTCAAGACGGCCATTCCGGTGATGGCGGTACTGATGCTGATCCAGGGCCTGTCCCAGACCCTGCACTGCGTGCTCACCATCGCCGGCGTGGAGGGCAGCCCTTCCGGGCACCGGCCGGCGGACACCGAGCTGTGACCGGCGGCGGCCGACCGGCGGGCTGAACCATGGCCGAGTGGATGCCCATCTGGATGTTCGTGGCAGTGTGCGTGCTGCTGCTGGCCGGCTACCCGGTGGCCTTCACCCTGGCGGGCACGGCGCTGGGCTTTGCGACCCTGGGCAACTGGCTGCACCTGTTCGACAGCGCCTTCCTGGAAGCCCTGCCCAACCGCCTGTACGGCATCATGGGCAACACCACCCTGATTGCCGTGCCGTTGTTCGTGTTCATGGGCGTGACCCTGGAACGCTCCAAGGTCGCCGAGCAGCTGTTGGACACCATGGCGCTGCTGTTCGGGCCCCTGCGCGGCGGGCTGGGTTTCTCGGTGATGCTGGTGGGGATGCTGCTGGCGGCCAGCACCGGCATCGTGGGGGCCACGGTGGTCACCATGGGCCTGCTGTCCCTGCCCACCATGCTGCGCCGGGGCTACGATCCGCGCCTTTCCTGCGGCGCCATCTGCGCCTCGGGCACCCTGGGACAGATCATTCCGCCTTCCATCGTGCTGGTGCTGCTGGGCGACGTGCTGTCCTCGGCCTACCAGCAGGCCCAGCTCAACATGGGCATCTTCTCGCCCCGGACGGTGTCGGTGGGCGACCTGTTCGTGGGGGCCATCGTGCCGGGACTGATTCTGGTGGGCCTGTATCTGACCTATCTGTCCTTCGTCGCCTGGCTGCGGCCCCAGGCCATGCCCGCCATCCCGGCCGCGGAACGGGCCGAGTTGCGCGGCGCCGCTCTGGCGCGCCGGGTGGTGACGGCGCTGATTCCGCCCCTGGTGCTGATCGTCGCCGTGCTGGGATCGATCATCGGCGGGCTGGCCACGCCCACCGAGGCGGCGTCGGTGGGCGCGGTGGGCGCCCTGGCGCTGGCCGTGGTGCAGGGGCAGATCAACCTGGCCACCCTGCGGGAGATCATGCGCAGCACCACCCAGGTCAGCAGCATGGTGTTCCTGATTCTGATCGGGGCCTCGGTGTTCTCCCTGGTGTTCCGCGGCTTCGGCGGCGACGACCTGGTGCGGGATCTGCTCACCGGGCTGCCCGGCGGCGAAGTGGGCGCCATGCTCGCCGTGATGGCCGTCATGTTCGTGCTGGGCTTCGTGCTGGACTTCATCGAGATCACCTTCGTGGTGGTGCCCATCGTGGGCCCGGTGCTGCTGACCATGGGCCTGGATCCCGTGTGGCTGGGCATCATGATGGCCATCAACCTGCAGACCTCCTTCCTGACGCCGCCCTTCGGCTTCGCTCTGTTCTATCTGCGGGGGGTGGCCCCCGCCGAGGTGAGCACGGCCCAGATCTACCGGGGCGTGGGACCGTTCATCGTCATCCAGCTCGCCATGCTGGGCATGCTGGCCCTGTGGCCCGGGCTGGCCAGCTGGCTGCCCAGGGCGATCTACGGGAATTGACAAGCCCGCCGGCCCGGGATAAAAAGAACGAACGTTCGGTCTACCCCGGCCAGCCATGCCGACCACAGCGACAGCACGGACCCCGGAACGGGACATGCGGTGCCACATCCTGGACACCGCCCTGCTGCTGTTTTCCCGCAACGGCTACTTCAATACCTCGGTGCACGACATCCGGCGCGCCGCCGGTGTCAGCATCGGCGCGATCTACCACCACTTTCCCAGCAAGGAGGCCATTGCCGCCGCGCTCTACGAGGATCTGGTGGACCGCATGGACCGGGTCATGGTGGACATCGTGGCCGCCCACGACAGTGCCCATGACCGCTGCCGCGCCGTGGTGGCTGCGTTGTTCGAGCTGACCGAAACCCAGCCGGAGATGATGGCTTTCATCCTCAACGCCAAGCATCGGGAGTTCATGCCCGACGCCACCCCCATCTGTTCGTCGCGGCCCTTCGAACGCATGCTGCAGATGGTCCGCGACGGCATCGCGGCCGGGGAAATCCGGCCGATGGAGGCTCTGGTGGCGGCGCCGAGCCTGTTCGGCGGCCCCTTGCGGCTGCTGCAGCTGCGTCTGGACGGCATCCTCGGCGAGCCCCTTCCAGCGGTGCTGGACACCGCCTGGGAATGCGCCTGGCGGGCGGTGGCCAACCCGTGACACGCCGTACGCAAGCGAACGCGGTGGGACTACACCGGTCCGGAGCGGACCGGGTCGAACCGCAACGCGAGGCTAGGGAGATCAAAGCATGATGACATGGACTTCGAACCTGGCATGGACGGCCGCCGCCGAGGCGTCGGCCTTCATTCCCGCCCCGCCCCTGCAGGCCACGCACGGAGAGACGCCATGAGCCGACCTGCTGTGGACCGCACCCTGAACACCGCCGGCACCGGACTGCCGCTGCTGCTGGTACGCACCAACCTGGTCATGCAGGAACTGGCGGCCGGCGCCGTGGTGGAGATCATTGCCACCCATCCCGACAGCGAAACGGATATCCCGTCCTGGTGCCGCCACTCGGGCAATACCCTCGTGCACAGTGAAGTGAGCGACAGCACGTATCGCTACTACGTGCGCAAGCACGCCTGAGTCCAACGATTTTGCCGGAGAGCCCTGCCGCAGCCCCGCAGGGCATCGCCCCACCGCACGGGCGAACAACGGCGCGGATACCGCGGCGCGTCCGACCCTGAACCCGTCGGAGCGCGTCCCGGCACCAGGGTTCACAGGCTCACCGATGCCGCTCTACGCGGGCGCGCGCGCCGTCTGCGCGTTGAGCTCCAGATGCTCCAGGAACTGTCGGGTGGCAGTCCGCCAGGTATGCTCCAGTGCATAGGCGCGGCAGGCCCGGGCGCTCAGTTCCAGGGCCTGCAGCGTCGCCCGGCGCAGGTCTTCGTCGAGCACGCCGGTGACGCCTTCACGCACCACATCCACGGGCCCCGTCACCGGATAGGCGGCCACCGGTACACCGCACGCCATGGCTTCCAGCATCACCAACCCGAAGGTGTCGGTGCGGCTGGGAAACACGAACACGTCCGCCGCCGCAAGGTGGCGGGCCAGTTCCTCGCCGAACTTGAAACCGGTGAAGCGCACCTGCGGGTGGCGCCGGCGCAGGGTGTCCAGGTCCGGCCCGTCCCCCACCACATAACGCGTGCCCGGCAGATCCAGGGCGAGGAAGGCCTCGATGTTCTTCTCCACCGCCACCCGGCCCACGTACATGGCAATGGGACGGGGCGCCTGCAGGTAATCCTTCGCTCGCGGCCTGAACAGTTCGGTGTCCACGCCCCGGGACCAGATCACCACATTCCGGAAACCGTGACCCACCAGCTGCCGGCGCATGGAAGGGGTGGCCACCAGCGTGCGCCGCGCAGCCCCATGGAACCAACGCAGAAAGCGGTACGACAGCGCCAGCGGGACGGGTGCGCGCAGCCGCACGTACTCCGGAAACTGGGTGTGGTAGGAGGAAGTGAACGCCAACCCCCGGGAGCGGCAGTAGGCGCGGGCGGCCAGGCCCAGGGGCCCTTCGGTGGCGATATGCACGGCGGTGGGTGCGCACCGGTCCAGCAGGTCGGCCAGCCTGCGCCCGGGCCAGAGGGCGAGACGGATGGAAGGATAGGTGGGACAGGGCACCGTGGTGAAGGACTGGGGCGTCACGAAGCACACCCGGTAGCCCCTTGCCTGCAGTTCCTCGCCGGTGCGGGCCAGGGTGCGCACCACACCGTTGACCTGGGGCTTCCAGGCATCGGTGACGATGGCTATCTTCATGCGGCGTCGCCGGCCCTCACCTTCTGCTCGGCGGCCACCGACTTCACCAGCTCCCGTTCTTCGGCCCAGCGCAGGATCTGCAACTCGCCGTCGTGGCGCTCCACCAGCGCCGTGCAGCTTTCCACCCAGTCGCCGTCGTTGCAGTACAGCACCCCGTCTATGGTGGTCATCTCGGCACGGTGAATATGGCCGCACACCAGCCCGTCCACGCCCCGGCGGCGCGCTTCGTGGGCGATCGCGTACTCGAAGTTGCTGATGTACTTCACCGCGTTCTTGACCTTGTGCTTGAGATAAGCCGCCAGTGACCAGTAGGGAAACCCGAACCGACGGCGCACCAGGTTGACCCAGTGGTTGACGCGCAGCAGCGCGTCGTAGGCGCGGGTTCCCAGCAGCGCCACCAACCGCGAGCACTTGACCACGCTGTCGAACTCGTCGCCGTGCAGCATCAGCAGACGGCGTCCGTCGGCGGTGACATGGGTGGCCTCGGTGCGGATTTCCACGTTGCCGAACACCATGCCGTCGTACTCGCGCATGATCTCGTCGTGGTTGCCCGGGATGTACACCACCTTGGTGCCGTGCTTGGCCTTGCCCAGCACGGTGCGCAGCACGTTGTTGTGCTCCTGAGGCCAGTACAGACCCCGCTTCATGTTCCAGACGTCGACGATGTCGCCTACCAGGTACAGATACTCGCATTCGGTGGCGTGCAGAAAATCGAGCAGGAAGTCCGCACGGCAGCCGCGGTAGCCCAGGTGCACGTCCGAGACCCAGATGGCCCGGTAGCGCAACGGTCGCATGGGATAGACGGGACTCATGGCATCGCTCTCCGGTCGCTGGCCTGCCGCCACCATGCCCCAGGTGTGTTACAGCAAGGGCAACATCCTGTTAAGAAACGATGAAAGGTGTACTACGGCGTGACCTGACCGGAGCAGGTGCGGGGGGCCGCACCCGTTGGGACGGGGGCAGGCGGGGTGTTGGGGATGGGCCGCTCCTGTGCGCGGCGGCGGTCGATTTTCAGGTAATCGTTTCCACGGCGTTCAATTGACTGTGCCGACAACGCTGGCCAACTGTTCAGCCGGTGGCGGCAGCGCCTTGTACATGGAGCGGAAGCGTTCCACACGGCCGCCGTCGGCGTGCAGCCCTGCCACGAAGCCGGGGCGGATCGATTGATACAACAGTTGGACGGTGATTTGATAGGGCCCGCCCGCGGCGTCCGTCGGGATGCGGTAATGCACCTGGTCGGAACCGCTGGCGCCATCGGCATCTTCGGCGTTGAAGTCCCTGTCCGGGACTCCGCCCAGTACGATCTCCGTTCCTGTTACCGCCGCACGCTGACGGAACCCGCGCGGGGGTATACGATCGTCTTTGAGGTAATGGTCGGCATACAGCAGCACGTAGGTGATGTTGCCGTTGCTGTCGCCCAGGACGGATTCGTAGACCGCGACCTGCGAGGGATCGGTAATCCGGTCCCGATGGGGCTCGAAGCAGCCGTCATTGACGAACCCGACCGGCTTTCTGGACGCAATGCAATGCGCCTGCTCCGCGGCGCTGTCTATGGACAACCGTCCGTCCGCGCCGGGGGCGCCCGACTCGAAGACGATGGCCCCCGCGCCATCGGTGACTTTCACATGCAGCCACATGCGGCGGCTCGGATAGGCGCTGGGCAGTTTGTGGCCCGTGAGGTTGGTTACCTGGACGTCGAGCTCGAGCGTGCCGGCTACCACGGCCAGGCGTGGAATGCTGAGGGCGGCGCTGCGCTGCCCGAGAAACTCGCGGGTGGCGGCGATTTTTTCGTCGAATCCCGCCAGGCTGGTGCTGGACTCGATGCCCAGCACGGTCCGGTAGACCTTGAGCGTCTCCAACATGTGGGTGTTGCCGCCGAACAGTCGATGGCGATGATACGGTGCGCGTTCAACCTGTCCGGCAGGTCGTGTGGAAATGGGGGTCTGGTAGTCTTCGACGGCCGGCATATGGCAGTCCTGACAGGTACGCCGTGCGTCATTGTCCGCGCTGCGGCTGTATACGCTGTTTTGCCATTCCTGATACGGGGCCTGCTCCAGGAACTGCCGCGGCGGATTCAGCGGCGCCGCCGTGTTTGCGTCCATCACCGGCGTGCGCACGGTATGACAGCTGCCGCAATGTCCGGAGCCGGTCATCTGGTGCCCGTATCGGGGCGTGTAATTGAGCTGATTCTGCATCGGGCCGGGGTTGATGCCGGAATACGGGCCGTAGATGATGCGCGCGTCGCCGATCGTATATCTGCCGCTGAAGGCGTCTTCACCGACGACCGGGCTGCCTTCATCGTCGATGGTTGTCGATGCGATCTGATGGCACAGCGTGCAGCTCACGCCTTCGCGGGCGTGCGGGTCGACGACCGCGCGCGAATAGCGGTAGTCGCCGTTGGCGTCGAGTCCGGTGCTGCCCGAATGGGCGGCGGTACGGCCCATGGGCGCGTGGCATGTCAGGCAGCGGTCCTCGATCAGACCCGCGAAGGCCGGAAATTCATGGGTGGCTTCTTCCTGCAGGACGGCCTGGAAGTACGGATCGTCGAAACTGTGGGCCATCATGCTGTGCTTCCACTCCGTGTACGGACTGATGTCCTCCCCGCTGACATCGTCCCTGGGCAACCGCATGGCGGCTTCGCCGCTGCGTGCCGCGTGGCACCGGGCGCAACTGGAGGCCGCGGTAAACGCGCCCGCCGTACCCCAGGCCGGGGCGTAGGCGCTCACCGGCTCCATCAGGGCCGTGAGGCTGGCGGTCAGGTTGGGGCCGGCCCTTGCCGGCGCTACGTAGCTGAGCCGTTCGGCGCTGGCGGCGTTCTTCAGCGCAGTGTCGAACGCAGCCGGGTCGGCAAGGGTGGAGAAATCCAGGGCGGCCACTTTGAGCTCGGCGCACAGGCGGTCCGCCAGGGCGGGGACGAGCTGAATGCCGTTGCCGGGGTTTCCGTCCCGGTCGGCGCTCTGCAGGAAGCTGGCCATCGCGATCACCCGGGCATCGGTATGGCCCGACGAATCGGCAATGAGATCCAGGGGAGTGACATAGTGCCCGGCCACTGCGCGCCCGAGCCGCACCGGCCCGACCGAAAATTCCACCGTTTCACCGGGAAGATAACGGAACTCACCCCCGGCACCGGTCGTTCCGGAACCGCTCGGGGTACGGTAGGTCGCCCCGCTCACGGGGGCGTCTATGAGATAGCCGGTAGCGGCCGCGACGGGCGCAGGCTGGGAGGAGTTGGTGGTTTCGGACGGGGTGTCTTCGCCGCCACCGCCACAGCCTGCCAGCAACAGGCCTGTTACGATAAGAAAAAGGCTCGGGGATAAACCAATCGTCATTACATCTCGTGGACAGCGAATGCCCGGTACGTGGACGGGCCACGGGCTTGCGGGTCCGAGTCCATAGGATACCCGCAGACGGACCCGGTTCCATTGCGAATTGTCAATTTGCCGCTCGAGGCGTGATGGTCGGTCGCGGGTCTATTGCGCAGGGAATTCCGGGTGGGACAGCAGCCGTTCGATCTGCTGGCTGTTGCAGCGATAAGTGTTGCCCGCAACTTTTTGGAGCAGTCCACGCCGCTTGAAATCGGCGACGATCCGGCTCGCGGTTTCGGTAGTGACACCCACCACTGCCGCGATGTCCTCGCGCGGCAGCAATTGGATGTCGCCATTGCGGTCTGCGCCGATCTCCTGAAGCAGCAGCCGGGCAACCCGCGACCAGCTGACACCGGTGTTGAGGTCCTTGATCCACTGATCGGCACGATCGACCTGTTGCTGCAGCTGCTGGCGCACCTTGTCGCAGAGTGCGGGAAAGCGGGCCTGAAGGTTCTTCAGGGTCGCCAGCGGTATCGCGCACGCATCGACCTCCTGAACCGCGACGGCTGTGTGGTGGTACGCCACATTCGCATCCAATAGTTCCAACCCTATGGTGACTCCCCTGCCTTGCAGGCGGACGATGCGTTGACTGCCCTCAGGTGTGCGGTAGAGCAACTTCAGCAGGCCACGGCGGATGGAATAGACGGTCTGGCCGCGTACGCCCTCCTCGTAGAGTGACGCGCCGGCACGATAGAGATGGTTGTCGATTGGCTGGAGCAGTTCGGTGAAACCGCTTTCCGGCAAACCGGAAAACAGCATCAGTCGCCGGATACCGCAATGGGTGCAATCAGCCCGCCCCTTCCACTGGTGATCGGTGCAGTAATTGGCCACTTTGTATGTAGACATCAAAACGGTCCGGCACGCCGGGAGCCTGATGTCCCAACGTGGTTACATATCAATTAAGGTACGGGCAAAGAATTTGTCGTGCAAATTGAGCTTTGTCATTCGTGCCCGCATGCCCCCTCAATATACTCAAACCGCAATGTCAACGGAACGTTAACTCGCTCTATTTGGGAGTGCGGTAATGACTATCAGCAGGAAAAACCGGAAGAGGAAGCTGGCTCTGGCGGAAAACTCGGGTCAGAACACAGATTTCTCTAATATACGCCGTTAGGGAAAACTCGGGTCAGAACACAGATTTCTCTAATATACGCCGTTAGGAACCACTCGGCGCCCGTCCTTCCTTCCGCGGCCGCCCCGGCTTACCGGGCCGCGCCTGACGGCTGAGCATCGCCTCGATCGTGTCCTTGA
>DATFML010000462.1:0-4878 GCA_035266965.1 Gammaproteobacteria bacterium | reverse complement strand
GGCCCCGTCCAACCTGGCCGTGGTAGGCCGGTATATCCTGACACCGCGGATTTTCGATCTGCTGGAGACTACTCCGCGGGGCGCGGGCGGCGAGATCCAGCTCACTGACGCCATCGCCGCATTGCTCAAGGAGGAGCAGGTGCAGGCCTACCGCTTCAAGGGTACGCGCTACGACTGCGGCGACAAGCTGGGCTATCTGATGGCCACCGTGGAATACGCCCTGCAGCACGACGAGCTGAGCGCCGACTTCAAGGCCTATCTGGCGCTGCGTTTCGGCCGCTCCGGCCCGCGCGCCATCGGAGATGCCTCCTGAGGGCTGTCAGTCGGTTGACCCCACGCGACGCGATCCAGTATCATTCCCCGCTTGTCGCAGGAGCGATTCCCCGGTAGCTCAGTCGGTAGAGCGGGTGACTGTTAATCACTAGGTCGGCGGTTCGAGCCCGTCCCGGGGAGCCAAAATAAGCAGTAAATACGGGCAGTTACAACGCCTACAAAGAAACCGCTACCGAGCGGTTTTGCGATATCCGGGAATCGTCACACCTCTGTCACACTTTCAGAGGATGTGACCCCCTCCCGGCAGTCGGCTGGCCCTCCCTGGGCCATCCAGGCCGGCCTGCTCAAGCTACCTCCAGTCTTCGGACGTTCACCACAAGCGTTTGCACAGTTTCACCAGGCACGCAGCCAGCCAGGGTCCGGCACCGTTCACCGTTTAGGCGGCTCGACTTGAGCCACCTAGATTCTGGCCGGGAGGCCAGCCGCGGGAGCACCGAAATTCGTGTGGGACAACTGTCCCACTGGAATTGCTGGAGACCAGCACGTCCGTCGGCCCACTGAACTGGGAAAACTTCTCCCACTTCATGCACGCCTCAATCTTCCGACTTGCGGTAATCCCCGTCAGACCGCCTGAGAGCGCGCCTGAGCAGCGCAGTGCGAAGGAATACCGTGCAGGCCCGACCCCGGGGAGGTGGGGGCGGCCGATCAGACGGTCGGTCGGCGGGGCTACCCGTGCGCGGGAATTTTTACCCTCAAAGAGTTCGCCTCTTTGAAAGTTGCCCTTTCGGCAGCAATCCATAATAATTATTATCGACTGATAATTGTTACGGGTACTGGGGGATGAAGGGAAAAGTCGTTCCGTTGGGGGCTTACCAAGTCGCGGGCCCTCCAGATCGTTCGCGATGCGGCAAAGGATACGGCCCGTGTGCAGTGGACTGTGCACGCTGAGGCCCGGATGCGGACACGCCGGATCACGACGACCCAGGTACTCGATGTGTTGCGTAAAGGTGTGATTGTTGAAGGTCCCGCTCCGAGCATCAAAGGGGGTTGGACCTGCACAATAGAGCGGTTCGTGGCGGGTGATCAGTTGGCAGTCGTCGTCGCTATCGAAAAGGATCAGCGAGGACAGCCAGTGATCATTGTCACGGCTTACCACCGCCTGAAGTAAAGAGAGACGACAAGAGCCGGGCTGCGGCCCGTACATACGACAGGCGATAGGGCTACGGCCCATACAGGAGTGGCGGCCATGTATCACTACACGGGATGCGGGTTGCGCAATGTTTATCTGAAGAACGGCTACAAGGTCCGCGAGACCGCCTACGGGAAGACTGTAGCTGTGGAGGACTTGGATGGGCTGCATCAGGCCATTGCGTGCGACCTGATCAATTACAAACCGAAGCTTACTGGCACGGAGTTCCGATTCCTAAGAAAGGAACTCGGGATGTCCCAGAAGCGGCTAGCAGAGCTTTTAAGTAGCACCGAACAGAGCGTATCTCTGTGGGAGCGTAAGGGCAGTGTGCCAAAATGGGCTGATCGGATGATTCGACTGTTGTATTTGGAGTACATGCAGGCGAACCCATCTATAGTCCAACTCGTGGATAAGCTGAATCATCTTGATCGAGCTGCGAATGCGAAGAAGCGGCTCTTCAAAGACACGGGACGGGGTTGGAAACCAGACCGGGCAGCATGACGCTTCTACGGTGGCGGATGCCGGAGCGGTTCACTCAGCATGAGATGAAAGGTGGACGAGTCGATCGCCAGTCGGGCGCGTACATGTTCGTCGATCCACACGGATACCCGCGCCCCGTAGGGCGCCAGCACGTCGAGCAACTGTTCGATGTAGGCGGTCTGCTCGGCACCCAGGCTGGTGAGGGCAAGCGTCACCGTGGCGCCGGATCGGCGCAGGAGCCTTCTGAGGCGGTGCGCTGTCCGGCGGTAGAAGACCCGTTCCATCGGCCCGTTCAGAAGCAGGTGCAGTTCGGCGCGGCCCTGGGCGAGCCGGGTGGTGATGTGCAGGTTGCCGGTGCCCATGGCCTGTGCCCAGCGCCGGCAAAGGCTGGTGGCCGCCCGTTCGGCCAGCCGGCGGGTCCGCTCATCGTCACCTGTGAAGTGCCGCCGCACGTAATCCGCCATGCTCAGTCCCGCAATCCAGTCCGTCAGGATCTGGGGCCAACCGGCGGGGTGCGCCGTGCTCAGGGTTCCCAGGAAGCGCATTAACCGCACGGGTCCCCCGGCCAGCAGACCGCGGATGGCGAAGCGGGTGACGATGGTGATCCTGTCCTTTGCGCCGTACTCGCCGCTGTAATTGGGCTCGCGCAGATCGCGCAGCTTGGTGCGTATCCGTGCGGCGATGGCCTGGTCGGTGAACAGCTTTCGATACAGGCCCTGATAGCGTTCCACCATGGCGTCGTAGGGCATGCGGGCCGGCATGAGATTGGTCCACGGTTTGGTATTGTCGCCGTGACGATCCGTGGGCAGCAATCGGCCTTCCCGCTCCAGGCGCTCGTACAGGGGCGTGTGGGGCAGGGCGGTGAGAAGGCCCACCATGGCGACCTGGATGCCGGCCGCTTCGATGAACCGGTATTGGCCGGCGAAGCTGTCCAGGGTGTCGTTGTCGAAGCCGACGATGAAGCCGGCCAGAATGTCGATGCCGTGACGGTAGATGGTGCGCACGGCTTCCAGCGGGTCCTGACGCAGGTTCTGGGTCTTGCGGGTCTCCTTCAGGCTTTCCGGGTCGGCCGATTCGATGCCGATGAACACCCAGGTGAAGTGGGCGGCGCGGAACATCTCCAGAAGGGCTTCGTCCTCGGCGATGTTGATGGACACCTCGGTGCCGAAGTTGAAGGTGTAGTGATGGCGGCGCTGGTAATCGGCGAGATATGCCAGCAGCGCCTTGGCCGCCTTTTTGTTGCCGATCAGGTTGTCGTCCACGAAGAACACGCTGCGAATGCCGCGCTCGCGGAGCCCGTCCAGCTCGCGTCCCACCTGCTCCGGTGATTTGGTGCGCGGCCTGCGTCCGAACATCACGATGATGTCGCAGAACTCGCAGCGGTAGGGGCAGCCCCGGGAGAACTGCAGGCTCACCGTCGAGTACCGCTCCAGCGGGAGCAGGTCATAGCGGGGTGGCGGGGAGTCGGCAAGATTTACGACGCCGGCTTCGTGATACCGACGTTGCGGATCGCCCTGTTCGAAATCCACGCAGAACTTCGGCCAGATGTACTCGGCCTCGCCGGCGATCACTGTGTCGGCCAGGGCTTCAAAACGTTCCGGACACAGGGAGGCATGGCTGCCGCCGGCGACCACATGGTAGCCGCGGGCCCGGTAGTAGCGCAGCAGCTCCTCCTGGCGCTCGAACTGGGCGGCCATGCCGCAGACGCCGACGATGTCGACCTCCGGGGCGAGGGGAATGGATTCCACGTTCTCGTCGACGATGGTCACGTCCCAGTGGGCCGGACAGAGCGCCGCCAGGGTGGCCAGGCCCAGGGGCGGGTTGATGGCGCGCTTGCCCGGCAGAATCCGTTCGAGCGACCAGCGGAAGCTCCAGAAGCTCTCCCGGAAGCGGGGATTGATCAACAACAGTTTTGGCCGACCTGGGATGGTTCGCGCTAGCGGTGGCGGCCTACCCGGTGTGTCATTCATGACCATTGCCGGTCCTCCATGCATGGTGCTGCGCGATTACGATAACCGCCTGCCGACGCCTGTTGGCTGACCTGGGTCATGGAAAGTGCAGTTCCATGCATGGCCCCGGTTAGCGGGGATCGAGTGGACGCGGGTACAGACCCGACAAGACTATCGCCGCCTGCCGATTTGACCTTCGCATGACAGAGGCTGAAGGGATGGGGAAGGGACATCCGTTGGGATGGCGCCCGGTGCAAGGTACCCGCTCGTGCCAACATCTTCTGTGTGGCCGTCAGTGTAACTTGAGTTATACCCTTCGCTGTCGCGGGCCCCTACACTCAGCGCTCGATGAGAACAGCGGAGCGCGCCCACCGGCACCGTCGATGGGCGCGTTCCACCCCATGGGCACGACTGCCGGCCACTACCGGTGTGCTGGTTACCGGCACAGGTCAGGCCGCAGCGGAACCCTCGTTTCTTGTCATTGTTGCCCGTACAAGGGCTATTGGAGGTCGCAATGGATCACCGTATGAACATGCGCGTAGGCGTGGAGGTGCCGGTGGAGCTGCGGACGGCAAATCGGACGGTGCGCGGTCTCGCCGTGGGCCTGAGCTTCGAGGGACTCAGTGTGAGCGTGGACAACGCCCCGCCGCTGGATGTCGGCATGGTCTGGGTTCATTTCGAGCCCGACACCACGGACGTTGCCGTTCCGGCCATCGTGGTGCACCAGAATCACGCTGAGGTCGGACTGATGTTCGGCGACTACGACGGGAAGGGCGAAACCTATATCGGCGACGTTCTGTCCGGGGCTCTTGATCGCGGCGTGAAAGGGGCGCGCTGACGGCGCATCATCCCCTTTGCAGAGGTCGCCGGCACGGGCCGGCGTCGCCTGTGCTACGGTATGGGCGGATTGATTGCCATGGCGGTTACCCCGGCCGGGCGCGACCCGCGTCAGCGCACGGTATGTTGCCGCAATTGACAACAGCGGCC
>DATFML010000461.1:0-6046 GCA_035266965.1 Gammaproteobacteria bacterium | reverse complement strand
CGCCCCATCTCCGCATAGACGTGATCGAGATGGGGCACGAGGAGCAGGGAAACCGGGTCCAGATCGATGGGCAACGGCCGGGCCGTGCCGGAAAGACAGCCGCGGGAGGAAACGGGCTGGCCTTCGAAGTGCATGACCACTTCGTCGTCGCGGGCCGCCCAGGCCAGGATCTGCAGCAGGTAGTCCGGGTCGTTGTAGGCCCACATGGACAGGGCGCGCGCCGACTGGCAGGTCGGGTTGTTGCCCTGTCCCACCCCCAGGGGCAGACCCAGCATGGACAGCACGCCTTCCAGCAGTCGGGTACGGGGCAGAACCGCGTCGCCGTAGGCCAGTGTCAGCCGGTTGCGCGACCATTCCGACAGGGGCAGGGCGAGCTGCCGCCACAGGGCCGGCGCCATGGGCGGCTGATACAGAATGCCGCGTTCCAACACTAGGGTGAGCCCGTACACGGCCTGGGCGGTGGCCGGGTAGACCGCCTGCTCGACGAGGGCCAGCACGAGCTCGCGGTAGCAGAGCAGACAGTCGCGACCGGTGGAGGACAGCCCCAGCGCGTCGGCCAGCAGATGGTCGTTGTTCTCGATCAGATGGCGCAGCAGCACCGCGTGGTAGGGCGAAACGATGCCGGTATCGTGCATGGCGCGGGCAAAGCCGGTGGCCTCGTACTGCAGTGCGCCGCTGTCCATGGCGCCCAGACGCTCCTCGTAGACGGCTATCCCGGGATCTTCGCGGCAGGCCTGGGTGGGTCCGTACAGGCTGCTCACCAGCCGTTCGGCGCCGTGGCCGCTCGCCCCCAGATCGATATCGGGGTTCACCCGGCAGATGGCGATCTGGGTGATCATCCGTTTGACCGCGTCCACCTGGATGGGACGCTGACGCAGAATGCGCCAGATCTCGTCGATCAGCTTGTCGATGACATGCTCGTAGCCGACGCCCTCGGCCAGATGCCGCAGCAGGGCGCGGGGCACCTGGGCCAGGCGGCCCTGGATTGTGCGCTCCGCCTCGCTGGGCGGCGTGAACAACGTGGCCAGGTTGATGGCCAGCACCTGGGTCAGGAAGTGGTGGGCCTGTTCCGCGGAAATGAGCGGATGCAGGTAATACCCGTGCGCCACCGCCAGCAACCGCAGTTCACTGAGCGCCTCGACGACGACAGTGTTGGTGTCGGGGCTGGTGAGGGAGTGGGTGGTGACCGACGGAACGAGTATCTGCGGCGTGGCCCAGTCCGAGCCCTGGAAGACGCCGGCTTGCTCCAGCGCAGCGGCCCTCGCCTCGATGGCGGCGCAGCCCCCTTCCTGCAGCATCACTCGCCGTGCGGTGTCCAGCACCCGCCCGAGTTTGGCCGGTTTGGCGAACGCCGGTGCCCCGGCAAGCAGGCCGGTCGCTTCATCGAGCTTGGCAAGCAGACCTTCCAGCTTGCCGTCGGTGGTGAGCTGGTCACTTGAGGGAGGCATGCGCCGATCCGATCTCCGCCTGGTCAGGCTACATCATACATAAAAATCGAGCTCTTCCTGACGTTTCAGCACCTTGTGCATTTCGTCAGGGTCGTCGCCCACGAAGTAGAGCAATCCCCAATGGGTGCCGAAAGCGGTGCGCTTGGTGACGGTTTCCTCCAGCGGCGGCGTCAGTTCGTGGGACTCGAAATAGGGGTGATCCTCGGTCTCTTCCGGAATCTCCAGCCGACTGACCACCCGACGGCGGGGATACACACCGAAGCAGCCGGCAAAGCATTTCGCATCCACCACTTCCCGCGGGAAGAAGGCCGTGATTTCCTCCTCCGTGCTCTTGGGGTCGAAAGCCAGGATCAGGCCCTGGTAGGCATTGAAGCCGTAAGCGCGTTCCAGCAGTTCGAAGACCTTGAAACCCGGCGGCCGATAGGCCACCTCACCGAAATACATCTCGCCGTCGCTGGTCACGAAGTATTCCGGGTGCACGAAGCCGAAATCGATATCGAAGACCTTGATCAGCTTCTCGATCTGCGCAGTGATCTGGGCACGATGCTTCTCCAGCTCCGGGGAGGCGGGCACGAACACGGAGTAACCCAGACTCACGTATTCCGAGATGTTCAGGAACCGCACCTTGCCGTTGTGGATCCATGCTTCGACGGCGAACTCCCAGCCGTCCAGGTGGGACTCGATGAGTGCGGGGAATTCCTCGTCCGGGATGGCGTCCACGTCGTCCGGCGTGCGGATCACCCGGTGCCCCAGGCAGCCGGCCTTGTCGAAGGCTTTGAAGTGGATGGGATCGTTGGGGTCGCCGTCCAGCTTGAGCAGGGTCTGGTTCACGCGGCGCAGAAAGCGAATGACGTCTTCCTTGTCATGGGCCTCCTCGAAGATGCCCACCCGGATGCCGCCGAGTTGGGCCCGGCGTTTCATCAGGGACTTGTCGCGCATCAGCATGGACTGGCCCAGCAGGCGCGGGTTGTCCAGCAGCACCGAGTTGATGGCGCCGGCCCATTCAACGGTTTCCTCGAACAGAGGAATGGCCACGTCCACGCCCATCTCGTCGAGCTTCTGGGCGATTTCGATGGAGCGCTCGTTGAGGCGCTCGAAGTTCCATGGCAGATACGGGATGTCGTGCTCGGTGCAATACTCTTCCGCCCAGTCCGGGGCGACCACCAGGTAGCGTCGGTCGAACTTCTCGGCGGCTTCGACGGCGTTCAGGCTCCATCCAAGGAACGCCACGTAACCCTTGCTCGGGTCCTTCTCCATAGTATGACCTCACTGTCGGCGACGTCGGCCCGGGCGTCGCGATACGCTCTCGAGGCCGGCGCCGGGCGTGAATTTGTTGTCGTATAGCAGGAGCCGGCAGCATCCCGCAACCGCCCCGCATCTACGGTACGCGGACCGGGCCGCGGGAATCAAACCCGCAGGCACAGGGCCCACAGTGTCAATCCTCCGCTGAACCGGCACCGGGTGCTGCCATTGCGTGCGCTACGCCGTCCTGGCCGGCCAGCCGCACCACGAAGGCGGAGCCACCGGCGGAAGGCCGTTGGCCGTGCTGCGCGGCGGTGACCTAAGAGCCTCCCCGGGCTCAGTCGTTGCGATGAACGCTCACCCGGATCCGACTTGTCGTATGTCTGGCCGCGGCGTTGGCCTGTTCCTTGTTGGTGGCGGCGGCAAGCTCCCTGTCGCTGACATGCGGCACTACGGCGACGGTTGCCTCGTCGCCGGGATTTCCGCGCCGATAGTACGCAAATACCGTGGCCTCGCTTTCACTCAGGGTCGCGAACGTACGCCCGTCCAGCGCCAGGACCTGATCGAGGGTCGGTCTGTTCACGACACGCTCCCCCCACGGGTCGGGCCCGCCGGCGCGGCAGCGCACGGGGCGATGGGGTCGTCACCGATTACGAAAGCGCTCAATCCGCCACCCCCTGGGCTTCGGCTTTACGGATTCAGGCCGCCATGGTCGACCATGACCGCCCACACACCCAGGTGTAGCAACTGCCGCCGGGACTGTCGCGTCGGCGCCCGGGGTGACAGTCGAGCAGAGGCCGGGCGCGCCCGAAGCCGCGGTTCGTCTCCAACGGGTTAGCGGGAAGACCGTTCCGGACGGCCCGCTCCACCGGGCTTTTGCTGCCCGGCTTTACGGTCTATTGACGCATGTCAATGTCGTGGGGTGACATGACCCCTAAAGTCTCACCGTGTTTCCGGTTTCTTCACTTTCCAACGCAGGAGCGCAGGCCTGTAGCCGCCGAACCGGGCCCCGTGGTTCAACGCGGGGGATGGGGCTGCGGCTAGGGGTGGGAGGAAAACATAATGAACACCGAACGCATCAGCCAGCACTGGCAGGGTATCGGGCCGAACAAAGCGGCTTTGGTCGCCGCTTTCTACCAGCGGTTGTTCGAACGTCATCCCCGATTCCGGCCGTTGTTCCCCGCAGGCGTCGAGCATCAGATGGAGAAGATGGTGGACACCCTGGCACTGGTTGCCGAGCACTCCGATACGCCGAACGCCATCCATCCGCGTCTGGTGCGGGTGGGGAAGGCGCATCGGGGCTACGAGCTGTCGGAAGCCGACTTCGACGATTTCATCGATGTGTTGATCGAGACCATTGCCGAATTCAATGCCAGCCAATGGTGCGAAGCGTGCGGCGACGCCTGGAGGCAGGCCCTGCAGCAGGTCGTGCTGCCGACGGTCAGGAAAGGCATGCACTGACCGCGTCGATCGCCGCCGACCATGAACGAACCCCCGTGACCGCAAGTCCCTGTTGCAGGTCGGGCCGACCGATGGCGGGCCCGACCTGCAGCGGCATCGGGTTCACGGGGCGAGGGCGGCCGGTGGCTGGGATTCCGCCGGTTCAGGGCCCGGGGCGGGCCAGCGCATTTCTGAGCACCCAGTAGGCGTGGCCGTTGTGCAGTCGAACCCGGGCGGTGGGAAATGACAGGCCCTTGAGGTCCAGCACGGTCACGGTGGCGGGGGCCCGGCTCGGGAAACAGTTCCGCGCTGCGCCATGAATCCTGCCGGAAGTCCGGGCAAGCCCGTCCTGTGCCGGCGTCGAGCCGCGAAATCGCTCGGCGCCCAGATCCTCAAGCAGCGCATGGGTCGGACAGAGAAAGGCATTCTTCACCAGCTTGGCGGGCCTGCCCACCTGAGCAACCCAACGGTGATCCATGCCGAGCACCGAGTGACTGCCGCGAAGCGGCACGATACCGGCGGCGGCGACGGCCGCCACGATCCCGAGCGCGATCAATCCTTTTTTGGTGCGCGCCCGCGGCGCCGGTGCCGGCTCCGCGAGCCAACCGCCCTCAGGACGCCTCTCACCGCAGCCCGAGCATACCGACTCGTTCAGCCGCACCAGCTTTCCGCAGCTTCGACATATCGCCAATCGGGTCACGGGACTCGCGCCTTCGTCTCCTTGCCGTTACGGTGGCTAGCATAACGCAACCCGGACGTGCCGCGTACGCTGGCCCAGTCCACCGACGGACAGAGGGAGTAAGGAATCGGTTAGGAAAGCTCTGCATTCCGGATCCCGCGCAAGCCGACAGGCCACCCGGAAATTCCGACTCCGTGGCGAGGCATGGAGCAGTGCACCGTGACCGGTGGGGGTCGAGATCCCGATATGGGGAATACAGCAGCGGGGCAGACCGTCCACATTGCTTGAGCAGCCCTGACCCGCCCAACCGTACCGCAGACCTCGTTCAGGGAGAAAAGGCCGCACAGGAGACCCGGCATGGAAACAACATCCATTAACGCGAAGCGAATTTCTTCAACACGCCGACTGCTGCTGGGATCGATGCTCGTCATCGGACTGGCGCCGGCGGCCAGCGCCGGTCTTTCGGGCCCGCTGGCGAAAACGGTCGCCCACGGCCGGGATATCTTCCTGCACGACACCTTCGGCGGTCGCGGCATGACCTGCGACTCCTGCCACACCGCGGGCGGCAAAGGACCCACCGTCGTGCCGGGCTCGACGATGAAGGGCCCGAGCCTGTCCAACGCGGCCGCGGTGTTCCCGCGCTACAAGCCGGACGATGGCAGAGTCCTGACTCTCGCCGAGCAGATTCACGGCTGCATCAGCGGAGCACTCGGCGGCAAGGCGCCGCCCTATGGCAGCGACACCATGCGGGCGCTGGAGACCTATCTCACAGCCCTGTCCCAGGGCAAGCGGATCGACATGGGCGGGCCATACCGGTAGCGACGGGAGCCGCGTTTGCCGGCTCCGGCGCTCCCGGGTATGCGTCGGACGGTGCGGAGGCGGGGTCCGCCCGCCTCTGTTGTGGTCCGCGCTGAGGTTGAACTGGAAGACACCGAACCCGTCATCGCGACCGCTTCCGCGATGATGGGGAGCGCGGACAAGCTCCGCACCTCCCAGCGGATCCTGATGCCGTCCTTGTCGGCAGCATCAACGCCAGAAGCATGGTGGGTGCCGGCGGCGCTGACGCCCACCTGTGTGCCCATGGGCATGGTCGGCTTCACGAGCACGGACATTTCCATCTTCGATGCCCGGGACAACAGCGGTCACGATGCCGTCGCCGATGCGGGGCGCGGAATTCTCGTTCAGGAGACGTAAACCGCACTGCAAACCACCCGCGTTCGCAGTATGATTTCAGCCA
>DATFML010000460.1:0-2954 GCA_035266965.1 Gammaproteobacteria bacterium | reverse complement strand
AGTACGAAAAGCTCGGCGAGCAGGGCGTATTCCATGAAGTGCGCGAAGGCCCGTGCCGGTTGCTGGTGAACTTCACCGACTATCTCGACACCGGCCTGTTTCTCGATCATCGCCTGACCCGCCGACTGGTGGGCGAGCTGGCGGCGGGGCGGCGCTTTCTCAATCTGTTCGCCTACACCGGGGCGGCCACCGTCCATGCGGTGCTGGGAGGCGCATCGGCCAGCACCACCGTGGACATGTCCAACGCCTACCTGGATTGGGCGCGTCGCAACTTCGAGCTCAACGGGATTGGCGGAGCGGAGCACGAACTGGTGCGCGCCGATTGTCTGCAGTGGCTGGATCGGCAGGGCGAACGGTCCGGGCGCCGCTATGGACTCATCTTTCTGGATCCCCCCACCTACTCCAGTTCCAAGCGCATGGCATCCACCTTCGACGTGCAGCGCGACCACGTCGACCTGATACGCCGTGCCAGCCGTCTGCTGACCGCCGACGGCGTACTGATCTTCTCCAACAACTACCGGCGCTTCCGCATGGATGCCGAAGCGTTGAGCGGACTGAAAGTGCAGGATATCAGTGCGCAAACCCTGCCCAGGGATTTCGCGCGCAACCCGCGTATCCACAACTGCTGGCGCATCGTCCGCGCGGATTCCTAGGGAACCTCTGCACAGGTCGCTGAAGCGGCGCTCACGGCGTTGCAAAGACGCTCGGAATGCTCATTTACTCGTTGTAGACTGCGCTTCCTCGCCCCTTTGCGCCTTGTGATCATCCCCTTGATCGACCTGTGCAGAGGTTCCCTGGGGCCGCTCATCATGTGGTCGAACAGCGACGTCCTAAGGTGCGGTCACGGCAGCGCTTCGCCGCGCAGCTGCCGGTGTGTGTCGTCGACTGGCAACGTCCGCGACTGTTGGCGGCTGCCAAGCCGTTGAAGTCGTTACCCTGCACCAACGGCACGGTGTTTGCTTTCCCACGGTGCAGGACCGGGCAACGCGGAACACGCGCCTTGCCTCGAGGTCCGAATAGCCGAGGGTCGGCCAGCGGCTCAAAGCCCGGGCCGGGCCCTTGTCCATTTCACGCGACCGACGAACCACCGCCGACTCTGCAGGCCACGGCCCGCGTGAACGCGGCGGGCCCGACATCCCCGGTCGGGCACTCACCTGGCAGCGTACGGCTCCGGTTTGCGTACCGGATGCACGTTGTGCGTTGAAGTTGCGGGCGCTGACGGGCGACGTTGCGCGCCGGCCGGCGGTGCGGCGCGATCATCAATTACGACGGAGTCGAATCAGGAGACAAGGATGAAGCAACGACCACTGTTTCTGGCAACCGGCGTGCTGGTTCTGGCGCCTGTCCTGGCGTGGGCCGGCCCGGAAGTGAACACGGTGCCCAGCCAATGGGCGGGTCTTTACGCGGGCGCGCAGTTGGGCCTGAACCAGTCGAATGCCTACGACCTGGATACCCGCACGTCGTTGACCGGCGGGGTGTCCGCCGGTTACAACGTCGCCCTGCCCATCAGCACCGCGCCCGCGCCGGTCATCGTGGGCGGAGACGTGTTCGCCGAATTCAACGGGCAGAGTACCCACAACCGGGACGTGACCTACGGTTCGAACGTGGTTGGAGTCGATCTCATGGCCGGCTATCCGGTGGGTCTCGGGCGTGATCTGCTGCCGTATCTGAAAGTCGGCCTGGGCGATGTCAGCGCGACCGGCGATCTGAGCAACAGCAACACCAGCGCCCGCATCGGACTGGGGGCACAGTATCGGCTGGGGCCGGACCTGGCGGCACAGGCCCAGTGGATGCACCAGGATGCGGGTCATATCAGCAACGACAACTTCACCGTCGGCCTGAACTACCAGTTCTCCCTGCAGTAGCGTCCCGGGCCGGCGCTGTCGTCATCACCGGCGCGCCCGGCCGCAAGACCGGCGCGGATCGGGTGCACCCGGCCTGCCGGGCGTTTTCCGACCGCCAGCCCAGCGATTCACTCGGCCTGACCTGCATGGGGATCGGCTTGGGGTTGCGCTGGAGGGATCCGGATGCACCTTCCGGCGAGCCCGGTCATCGCCGGGGCGCGCCGCCTGCCATCCGCAGCGCAGGCCTCATGCGGCCTCATCCGTGCCGGTGTGCGGCGGGGGATTCGCCGCCGGCGGCGCTGCGTCGGACAACCCACCGCAAGTGGTCGTTTCGTTCGGCAGCTCCAGCTCGCCCTGCAATATCCGTTCGGCGATCTCGAACCGTCCCGGGCCGGCGAAATGGTAGGGCACGATGTTGACCAGCAGGTCGGCCTGCTGCCGGATCCGGCGGCCTATGTTGAACCCCTTGAAGCGGGTGTTGGTCGGGTGGCGCGCAGCGTAACGGCCTACACACACATCGCCGTTCTTCCAGCGCACCTCGAACCGGATGCGATGGTGACCCGTGTCGGGAAATGTCTCCGCGAGCGACTGGAGCCAGTGGCTCGCGGCTGCGAAGCCGGAAAAGCGGGCCCGATCGGGTGCCGGTTCCCCGTCCAGTCGCAACAGCTCGATGGACTCGACGGGGACCACGGCTTTGCCGTGCGGTTTCTCCATGGCCGATGCCTCCTGAGGTTGATGCATTCGGAGAGATCTATAAATATCGACAATGGAACACGGCCGAGGGTTTCTTGATGCCCGTTCGTAAAGGGCGGCTCTTTGTGCGGTACTCCGGGGACGGTGGTCTACGCGCCGGCCGACTCCCGGAGCCGATACCGGGGGCTGGAAGGCCTCTCTGCCGGCCGGATTGCGCCCGGGGATTTCACCCGGAAGCCGGTGCGTCCGCGGCGGCCCGCGCGTCATCGGGCACGCGCTGCAACCGATCTGCGCGCTTTGTGGGCGGCCGGTCCACAAAACGGAGAAGGCCGGGGAGACCCCGGCCTTCTCCGCCCTTCCTGCTTACGGTTACTTGAAGACCACCAGTCCGCCGTCTCCGTCCGCGACATAGACGCG
>DATFML010000459.1:0-11056 GCA_035266965.1 Gammaproteobacteria bacterium | reverse complement strand
CCTGGGTGATCTGCTGCGCAAGGCCGGCGCCACCAGCGGTCTGATCGAGGAAGCCATCGACAAGATGCGCGGCGGTCAGAAGGTGGACGACCCCAATGCCGAAGACCAGCGCCAGGCCCTGGAGAAGTACACCATCGACCTCACCGAGCGCGCCGAGCAGAGCAAGCTGGACCCGGTGATCGGCCGGGACGATGAAATCCGCCGCACCATCCAGGTGCTGCAGCGGCGCACCAAGAACAATCCGGTGCTGATCGGCGAGCCGGGGGTGGGCAAGACCGCCATCGTGGAAGGGCTGGCCCAGCGCATCGTCAACGGCGAGGTGCCCGAAGGGCTCAAGCACAAACGCCTGCTGTCCCTGGACATGGGCGCGCTGATCGCCGGTGCCAAATTCCGCGGCGAGTTCGAGGAGCGCCTGAAGGGCGTGCTCAACGATCTGGCCAAGCAGGAAGGGCAGGTGATCCTGTTCATCGACGAGATCCACACCATCGTGGGCGCCGGCAAGGCCGAGGGTTCCATGGACGCGGGCAACATGCTCAAACCCGCCCTGGCCCGTGGTGAGCTGCACTGCATCGGCGCCACCACCCTGGACGAGTACCGCAAGTACATCGAAAAGGACGCCGCCCTGGAACGCCGTTTCCAGAAGGTGCTGGTGGACGAGCCCTCGGTGGAGGACACCATTGCCATCCTGCGCGGCCTGAAGGAGCGCTACGAGGTGCACCACGGCGTGGAGATCACCGACCCGGCCATCGTGGCGGCGGCCACCCTCTCGCACCGCTACATCACCGACCGCCAGCTGCCGGACAAGGCCATCGACCTGGTGGACGAGGCGGCTTCGCGCATCCGCATGGAGATCGACTCCAAGCCCGAGGAGATGGACCGCATGGAGCGCCGTCTCATCCAGCTCAAGATCGAGCGCGAGGCCCTGAAGAAGGAAACCGACGAGGCGTCCCGCAAGCGCCTGGACGCCCTGCAGGAAGAGATCGGCCGCCTGGAGCGCGAATACTCTGACCTGGAGGAAATCTGGAAGTCCGAAAAGGCGGCGGTGCAGGGCACCCATCACGTCAAGGAAGAGCTGGACCGGGCCCGCACCGAGCTGGAGACGGCCCGTCGGGCCGGCGATCTGGCGCGCATGTCGGAGCTGCAGTACGGGCGCATCCCGGAGCTGGAGAAGCAGCTTGATATGGCCTCCCAGGCCGAGATGCACGACATGAAGCTGCTGCGCAACAACGTCTCGGACGAGGAGATCGCCGAGGTGGTGTCCAAGTGGACCGGTATCCCCGTCTCCAAGATGCTGGAAGGCGAGCGCGAGAAGCTGCTGCGCATGGAAGAAGCCGTGTGCCAGCGGGTGGTGGGTCAGGACGAGGCGGTCAAGGCCGTGTCCGACGCCATTCGCCGCTCACGCGCGGGCCTGTCCGACCCCAACCGACCCAACGGCTCGTTCCTGTTCCTGGGCCCCACCGGTGTGGGTAAGACCGAGCTCACCAAGGCGCTGGCGTCGTTCCTGTTCGACACCGAAGAGGCCATGGTGCGCATCGACATGTCCGAGTTCATGGAGAAGCATTCCGTGGCCCGGTTGATCGGCGCGCCCCCCGGCTACGTGGGTTACGAGGAAGGCGGCTATCTGACCGAGGCGGTACGCCGCAAGCCCTATTCGGTCATCCTGCTGGACGAGGTGGAAAAGGCCCACCCGGATGTGTTCAACGTGCTGCTGCAGGTGCTTGATGATGGTCGTCTGACCGACGGTCAGGGCCGCACCGTGGACTTCCGAAACACGGTCATTGTCATGACCTCCAACCTGGGCAGCCAGATGATCCAGGAGATGACCGGCGAGGAGAACTACGGCGCCATGAAGAGCGCGGTGATGGAAATCGTCGGTCAGCACTTCCGGCCCGAGTTCATCAACCGGGTGGATGAAGCGGTGGTGTTCCATCCCCTGGGACGGGAGCAGATCCGCGCCATCACCGAGATCCAGATCGGCTACCTGCGCCGGCGCCTCCAGGATCGCGACATGGACATCGAGCTCAGCACGGCCGCCCTGGACAAGCTCGGCGAGGCCGGTTTCGATCCGGTGTACGGCGCCCGGCCCCTGAAGCGGGAGATCCAGCAGCAGCTGGAAAATCCCCTGGCCCAGCAGATCCTGTCCGGTCACTTCGGCCCCGGGGAGCTGATCGAGGTGGACGTGCGCGACGGCGAGCTGACCTTCGGCAAACGCGCGCGCGCGGCATCCGCGGCCTGATACGAGTCAGGCACGGATCTATCCATAGCCCCGCTCCGGCGGGGCTCTTTTGTTCATGCCACTGCGCTTACGCTGTTTTTGCGGGACCTGCGGCATGACAGAATGAGTTATGGACGACTCGGGACCTATCGTACGGCCGGACTATCAGGGCGGCTCCATTGCCAATCTGATGAGTTCCATCCATGGCGCCCTCGGCAGCGGTCCGCGGGACTATCCTGCATTGACCGCGCTGCCGTCGGAGGCCCTGACGGACGCCCGTCACGTCGTGCTCATCGCTCTGGATGGCCTGGGCTATCAGTACCTTCAGGCCCAGGATCCTGGCGGCCATCTCAACCGCCACCTGGTGGGGTCCATGACCTCGGTATTCCCCTCCACGACGGCCGCTGCCATCACCACGTTTCTTACCGGCACCGCGCCGCAGCAGCACGGTCTGACCGGATGGTTCATGTACCTGCGCGAACTGGGCATGGTTGCCGCCGTGCTGCCGTTCCGCTCCCGTGGGGGTTGGCTCAGCCTGGGCCAGGCCGGCATCGATGCCCGTGAGGTTCTGGGGACCGTCCCGTTCGCGGACAGACTGTCGGTTCGCAGCCACATCGTCACCCAACAGCGCATCCTGCACTCCGACTACAGCCGGGCCACGGCCGGCCGCGCCAGCCGCCACGGCTACGGCACCCTGGAGGGTTTCTTCGACCGCATTGCCCGGTTGTTGGAGGACTGCAGGGAACCGAGCTTCATCTACGGCTACTGGCCAGAATTCGACGCGCTGGCTCACCAGCACGGTGTTGCCAGCCCGCTGGTGGACGAGCACTATCGGGAACTGGACGCCGCCTTCGGGCGTTTTGTGGACAGAGTGCGGGGCGCCGGGGCAACGCTGGTGGTGACCGCCGATCACGGTTTTGTGGATACCACGCCCGCCGATTATGTGGAACTCGCCGATCATCCCGCGCTTGCCGACTGCCTGGCCCTGCCTTTGTGCGGCGAACCCCGCGCCGCCTACTGCTATGTCCGATCCGGCAGGGAAGAGCGTTTCGAGCAATACGTGCAGGAACACCTGTCCGCATGTTGCTGGCTGTACAGAAGCGAGGAACTGTTCCATGCGGGTTACTTCGGGCAGGGCACGCCCCATCCGCGGCTGTTGGACCGGATTGGCGACTACGTGCTGCTGATGAAGGACCGGTTCGCCATCAAGGACACCATCGCCGGTGAAAAGGCCTTCCGGCCCATCGGCCTGCACGGAGGCGTCAGCGCCCGGGAGATGTATGTGCCGCTGGTGGTGGTAACCGTCTGAGCGGGCATCGCCGACAGCGCAGGTGCGCCGGCCCCGTGCGGCGCGCCCTTGCCGTGGTCGCAGCCGGTCCGTGTTGCACGAAGAGGCGCTCCCCCGGCCCGTCGACCGGCGTTGCGGGCCTCTCAGCTGCCAGCGTTGCCTGTGTCGGTTCCGGTATCCGGGTCGGGCAGGATTGCCGCCAACTCCGAAAGCCCGCTTATGGTAGCGGTAGGCTGCAGTTCCCAGGGGTCGAAGACGGACTCGGCGGAACGCCGCACCCAGGCCGCCTCCATGCCGGCGGATAGCGCGCCGATGACGTCGAAGGGATTGCTGGAGACCAGCCAGGCAGCCCCTTCCAGGGCGCCGCTGCGCAGCAGAAAGTGGCGGTAGACGGCGGGGTCCGGCTTGTAGCTCTTGATATCGTCTACGCTGACCACGGCACGGAAGTAGCCGTCGATGCCGGCGTGGCGAAGCAGGCTTTCCACCGCGTCCTTGCGTCCGTTCGAGAAGGCGTAGAGGCGGTGGCCGCGTTCGTTCACGGCGGCCAGGCCGTCGGCGACATCGCCAAAGGCGGGCAGCACCCGGTAGCTGTCCATGAGGGCCTGTCGATCGTCCACGGACAGATCGGCACCCAAAGCGGCGCAGCAATAGTCCAGGGCCTGGCGGGTGCACTGGTCGAAATCCACGTAACTCCGCATCAGTCCCCGGCGGAACGCGTATTCCAGTTGTTTGGCGCGCCAAAGGCGGGAGAATTCCCCAGCGGCGGTGCCGACTCGGTCCCGCAGGGCGAGCTCGACGCCGTTGGTGTCGATCAGGGTGCCGTAGACGTCGAAGGCAATGGTGACAGTCAATGGAATATCCTCCGGATCGGTAGATGGCTGGTGCCGCCCGCGCTCAGGCGGGGCAGCCGGGGCGGCGGCGCTGCAGACAGTCTAGGGCCTGTTAACACTATAGGGGTCATCGCTGTTGTGGCTGAGAATCCGCCAATCAAGGCGCGAGGAGCGCGGTTTGGTCATTCCAAATGAGTGACGAGCAACGCCGAGTGGTGGATTCTCAGCCACAACCCGAAGGGCCGGGCCCCATTTTCCGTCCTGCGGCGTTGTCGCTCGCTCATGTAGCCGGGCTACACCGCACTGGCTCCGCCTTGCAGGACGAAAAATGGGGCGCCGGCAGCGCCGATCCCTATAGTGTTAACAGGCCCTAGTGGTCCATGCAGGAAATCGCGTAACTCTCAGCCGATCCGTAAGCCCCGTCGGCTACCTTGCCCGGGCGGACAGGAACCACGGGCGTGTACGCGCCGGGGTGGGCGATGGGGATGGCGCTCAGTCGGTGCGGCCGTCGGCCCGGAGCAGAGGTGCTCGAAGCTGAGATGGGCGCAGCGACCGTCGCAGAACCAGGACGCTGGGGCCATTGGAGTACAAAGGAGCATGGTGGGCGACCCAACCGCCCGAGCCTCCCGCATCGAACCAGAACACCAGCTTGGGCAGAAAGGGTCCCGCCAGTGCCGACAGCAGCGCACCGAGTTGGAACCGGCAGCGCACGCGCACCAGGGCCGGATGGCCGTCACCGGCGGGGATCCGGGTGGTGACCCGCGCTTGGGTATCCACCAGACGGATATCCTTTCCGCATGCCAGCGTCTGGAAGTCGGCCTGTTGTTCCGCACCGTCCGCCAGCGGCTGGAGGAACAGGTTCAGGGGCACGTTCAGCACCCGGTCCGGGCGGGGCAGCCGGATGCTGGCGGTGTGCTGCGTCGCGTCCGTGCAGGTGGCGACACCCGCCCGGTGGTCGATGGTCATGGAGGAGACGGGGGTTCCCTCGGCGTTGTGGCTCGCGCTCCTTTCGGTCACGACGCGCAGATCCCTTCCGTGGTGTATGGGCTCCATGCGTGCCTGCAGGCGGGTCCGTGCGCCGCTGTCCAGGCGGATGTCCACCTGCAGCAGCACATCGCCGCCGGCTGTCCGCTTGAGGCTCAGGCGAGCTTCGCCGTTGCGTTGACCGTCGGCGTCATAGGTGAATGCGCCGATGTGCCCGAGCTTTGTCGGCATGGGCAGCACCAGTGCGGACGCCGCATGCGCGGCACAACACGCGAGGACCAACAGCAGGGTCGTGCCCAGCCGGAATCGCACCGTATCGCCTCCCGGCTCGAAACTGACGCTCGAGCTTCCAGTGGACTGGTTGTCATCGGCCCGCTCTGGCAGCGCCGTCGGGTTCCGTCGGCCGCTGGGCTGTCAAGCCGGGTCACTACGATAACAGTGCTATGTGACGGCGCCGTGTCACAGCGGCACGGCCTCGTATCGTTCCCATGGGCGGCGGATCGGATGCGCGAACGGAGGGGCCACGCGGCCGGGCAGGGTTATCCGAGCGGCTGCTCTGCACGCCGTAGGTTGGGCTGAGCCAAGCGAAGCGAAGCCCAACAGACCCCAATCCAACCCACCATCTGCGCGCCCCACGGAGGTGTCCCGCGCATGCCCCTGGAAAACCGATTCACCGCATTCGCACCGCCGCAGCGGTCTCTGCCGGCGGGCGGCACCGACAGGGTCGCTTCGGAAAATGTCTACCCCCGCTGCCGCTCTCCACGTCCCACCCCCAGGAGCACCCGGTCAAGCGTCCGCCAGGGCAGGACACGCTTGAGGGTGGCGAACAGGTAGGTGGGAAAGGTGACGTAGTAGCGGATTCTGGGTCTGGAACTCTCCAGAGCGTGGATGACCTTCTTCACGACCGCCTCCGGTGGCAGGGTGAACGGCGCGGCGGCGCCCTCCTTGTTGAGGCGGGCAATCAGTGACTCGTAGCGCTGGCGGTGAACGCTGGTGGGCGCGTCGATGGTACGTTGATACATGGCATAGCTGTTGGCGCGAAAGCGGCTTTCGATGGGGCCCGGTTCGACCAGGGACACCTGGATACCGGTGCCCGCCAGTTCCAATCGCAGGGTATCGTAGAGGCCCTCCAGGGCGAACTTGCTGGCGTTGTAGGCGCCCCGATAGGGCAGGGCGATCAGGCCGAGCACGGAGCTGTTCTGGATGATGCGCCCATAGCCCTGCGCTCGCATGACGGGAATCAGCCGGGTGTTGAGCTCGTGGGTCCCGAACACGTTGGTTTCGAACTGATCCCGCAGGGCGTCCCGGCTGAGGTCCTCCACGGCCCCCGGCTGGCCGTAGCCGGCGTTGTTGAACACCCCGTACACGGTGCCGCCGGTGCGTTCCAGGATTTCGTCCACCGCCGCGTGGATGGAAGCGGAGTCCGCCAGGTCCAGTTGAAGGCTTTCCAAACCGTCGTGGTTCAGGCGCGCCACGTCGGCGCTCTTGCGGGCGGTGGCGAATACCCGGTAACCCCTGGCCTTGAGGCGGTGGGCGGCGGCGTAGCCGATGCCGCTGGAACAGCCGGTGATCAATACGGTGCTGGAATCGGTGGCGGCCATGGGTGGTCGATTGCGTTGCAAAGCGAGGATTGCCCCTGCAGGGGGTGGAAGGAATGATGGTAACGGATTCACGGCGCCGGGGGGTGGGCGGTGGACCCCGGCCGCTCGCCTGCAAGAGGCTGCGACCGTGGCGCGATGGGGTCGCCGCCCGTGGCGACCGGCAGATCAAGCCAGCAACACCGCCACGATGCCGGTGATGAAAATGCCGTCGAAGGTGCCCGCGCCGCCGATGGAGGCGACCGGGGCGCCCAGCTTGCGGATGTCCTTCAGTCGCATCAGGTCGGCTCCGATGAGCACCCCCAGGGTGCCGCTGATGTAGGCGAGGGGTGCGCTGTGAGCGGGGCTGATGAGCGTGGCGGCGAGGGCGGCGCCCAGGGGGGCGATCAGGATGGGCATGCCGACGCCCAACCCCGGTACCGGCCGGCTGAACGCATAGCTCAGCGCGGTCACCAGGGACACCCCCAGTACCACGTGGCTCAGGTCGATGGGGTTGTGGGTGATCAGGTACAGGGAAAACAGCACTGGAATCAGGCCGCCGCCTACGTTCACCGCCAGCACCGTCTTGCCGGCAAACGGCCGGGGCGGCTGGCGCAACAGCCCGCGCAGCTGGGGTGGAATCTGTTCGGGCGAGGGCGCGCTGGCGTCCATGGTGGCCAGCGGCAGGTTGATCATGCTGCCGAACAGGGAAGCGAACAGCAGCACGAAGCCTTCGCCCGGCGACAGGCCCAGTTTGTCGAACGCCAGAGTGAGCAGCCCCACCTGCACGAATGCCACCAGCACCCCGAGCACGACCATGAACAGCAGCAGATGGAGGGGCGAAAAGGGTGACCGCACGGTTCGTTTCCTGGTTTGCTCCGGCTACGGATATCGCCGTCAGCGGGCGACGCGTGCCTGCGCCGGCCGCAGGGCAGGGGCCAACAGGGGTGCCAGCGCAATGGCATTGCTGGGATGGCGAATGCTGTCGGTGCTCCACACCGCAGAGACGCCGGCCCGGCGGAGGTGATCCATGGCGTCGTCCACGAACAGGGCGTGGACGACCACGGCCTGCACGTCGGCGGCGCCCTGCGCCAGGACCTGCTCGGCCGCCCGGGCGAGGGTGCGGCCGGTACTGGCAATGTCATCCACCAGCACCACCTGCCGGCCGGCCAGTTCCACGTGCGGCAAAGCGACTTCCACGTCCCGGTCCCCTTGACGGTGCTTTTGAGCGACCCCGTAGGCGCATCCGCAGGATTGGGCAACCGCCCGGGCCCATTGTTCCGATTCCCCGTCCGGTCCCAGCACGAGCGGCGCCTGGAACCGGCCGGCAATGAATTCGCCGATCAACGGGGCCGAGGTCAGCGCGACGGTGCGTGCGGCCGGCACGGCCTGTTGCAGATGGGGCGTGCGATGCAGATGGGGGTCCACGGTGATCACTTCATCGAACTGGTCCGCCAGTTGCCGTCCGATGATCATCTGGCTGACGGCTTCGCCGGGATGGAAAGCCTTGTCCTGGCGCATGTAGCACAGATACGGCGCCACCAGGGTGAGGGTTTGCACGCCCATGGAACGGGCGGTGGCCGCGGTCAGGGCGAGCTCCACCAGCTTGTCGTTGGGACGGTCCAGGGACCGGCAGACCACCACACGAGAGGGAAGCGCCGGGGGCAGGCGTACCAGACTCTCGCTGTCCGGGAATCGGTGCACCTCGGCAATCGCGCACTCCAGTTCCAGCGCCTGCGCCAGCGCCCGGGCCTGTTCGGGGTACTCGGGGAATCCGAGTACCAGTGCGTCGTCGGGGTCGCTCATGGCGTATAGTCCTAGCCGAACTCCACGTAGGGCCCCGGCACCTGATCCGGCGTGCCGATGGCGTAGCCGTCGTGGCGGTCGCACTGCGCCCGCGCGAATGCCAGCTCGGCCTTGACCTCGGCATGGACGCGATAAAGAGGCTCCCCCTTTTCGACCGGTTCGCCCAGCTTCCTGAGCAGGTCCACGCCGGCCCCTTTGCCCATGGGGGCGCCTGCCAGGCGGGCGACCCGGGCGAGCTGGTAATTGTCGATGCCGGTGACCACCCCGCTGTTCGGCGCGGTGATCTCGAACTGCAGGGGCCCGGGGACAAACGTGTGCGACTGTCGGCCCTGGGCCTCGATGATGGCGTCCATCTTGGCCAGCGCCCGCCCGGACTCCAGAATGTCCCGGGCGATGGCAAAGCCCCGCCCGCCCCGCACGTCCGGATCGAACTCCAGAATCCGGCCGGCCAGATGCAGGGCTTTCTGGCGCAGGTCCGCCGGGGCTTCGGGGTCGTTCTCCAGCACCTGCATCACGTCGCGCACCTCCAGGACCGGGCCGATGCCCCGTCCCACCGGCTGGCGCCCGTCGGTGATCACCACCTCCAGGTGCAGCCCGGTCTGGTCGCCCACGAACTCGAACAGTTTGCGCAGAGCCAGGGCCTGGCGCATCTGGCGCACCTTGGCGGTGGGGCCCACCGGGATGTCGATCAGCAGATGGGTGGAGCCGGCGGCCAGCTTCTTGGACAGGATGGAGGCGACCATCTGGCCCTGGGAGTCGATGCCCAGGGGACGCTCCACGGAGATAAGGATGTCGTCCACCGGCGCCAGGTGAGCGGTGCCGCCCCAGGCCAGGCAGCCCCGTTCCTTGCGTACCAGCCGGTGCAGGGCCCTGGGGGTCAGTGCCACCTCCGCCAGCAGCTCCATGGTATCGGCCGTTCCGGCCGGCGAGGTGATCGCCCGGCTGGAGGTCTTGGGGATGAGCATGCCGTGGGCGGCCACGATGGGTACGATCAGCATGGAGGTGCGGTTGCCCGGCACACCGCCGATGCAGTGCTTGTCCACCACCAGGGGTTCCTCCCAGTCCAGGCGCTCGCCGGACTGCACCATGGCCCGGGTCAGATAGAGGATCTCGTCCCGGTCCAGGCCGGTCTGGGCGGAGGCCACCAGAAAGGCCGCCATCTCGGTCTTGGAGTAGCGGGCTTCGTTGATGTCCCGGGTGATGGCGAGAAAATCGTCCCGGCTCAGCCGTTCGCCGCCCATCTTGCGACGTACGGCGTCCATGGAACCGGGCGGTTCGGCGTGCTCCACGCGAACCAGACGGCCCTCGGGCACCTTCAACTGGGCAAAGGCCTGCTCCGACAGGCCCAACTCCTCGGTGCCCACCAGATCCGGATCGTCCACCACGTTCAGGACGGCCAGTATCCGGCGGCCGTCGGTGGTGATCTCCACTTTCGACAGGGCCTGGAAGCCTTCCGCCCGGTAGGTGGCGCAGTCCCGGTGCAGGAAAGCCACGTTTTCCCGATAGGTGTCGATACCGACCCGGCGCAGCCGCAGTCGTCCCACCGGTGGATGGCCCGCATCGGATGCATTCATCGTTGAGGTGTCCGGCAAGAATTTTTGGCAGTCTATCACTTCGGCAGCGACGGGCGGACGGACTGTTCCTCCGGAGGGTCGCCAGGGCTTCAGTAAATGCGTCGGCGGCCCGATAGAGTCGATGAGCAGCGGCTTGTCCGGGTGCCGCACCGATATCCGAGACCAGGAGGCGTCAATGGCCGGCGAGGACGACGTTAACCGCAGCAGCGCAGATGATCGGCGCGAATACTTTCGCGTCGATGACAGCGTGGTTCTCGACTATCGGGTGATATCCGAACAGGAACTCCCGGTGCTGGCGGAGCAGCTGGGCCGCCGGCCGAGCCGCTTCACGGCGGCGGCGGAATTTGCCGCCAGCTCCCGTCAGATGAACCGGTTGCTGCACAAGATCCGGCGGCTGTCGCCGGACCTGGTACGCTACCTGGAGGCCGTCGACAGCAAGCTCAATACCCTCGCACGGCTGTTTCTGCTGGAGGAGCTCGATCCACCCCAGCAGTCCGCCCGCAAGGTCAGCCTGAGTGCCGGCGGCATCGGCTTCTGTGCCCGCACACCGCTGGCTGCGGGCGACCTGGTGGAACTGCGGCTGGTGCTGCTGCCTTCCCAGACGGGTGTGCTTTCCCTGGGCCGTGTGGTCTACTGCGAGCCCTGTTCCGACGGCGATCCCGAGTTTCCCCATTTCGTGGCCATCGAGTTCGACAGGTTGCGCGAGGCGGACCGCGAGCTGTTGGTCCGGCATCTGTTCGGGCGCCAGAGCGCGGCGCGGGACCGCTCCGCCGGGGACTGAC